>JAKSMZ010000028.1 GCA_024400355.1 Bacteroidales bacterium | reverse complement strand
TCGTCGATGGGATTCTATCCGTTCAACGCCGGAAGCAATGACTTTTCAATCGGGACGCCATTGTTTAACGAAGCTGTCATCAACCTTCCTAACGGGAAAACTTTCACTGTTAAGTCGAACAGAAAATCAGATAAGGATATATATGTTAAGTCGGTGAAACTCAACGGAGTGGCAATTACCGACTGGCGTATCACGCAGCAGCAGATCATGGAAGGCGGCGTGCTTGAGTTTAAGATGGGAAGAAAATAACAAATGTATTTTAAAATGAAGCTATCACGTATTTTATTGGTAATCATGGCGATGATGTTTGCGTCTTGTAATTCTGAACCGGAAAGGCACACGTTGCATGTCATTTCAACCGGCGACATTCATGGGGCTTGGTTTGATGAGGATTATCTTGATTCAAGTAAAAAATCCTCAAGCTTGCTTGCTATAAGCAGTAAAATCAATGATTTACGCGCCGAGGTGGGGGCGGAGAACGTATTGCTTATCGATGCCGGCGACTGTCTGCAAGGCGATGTCGCGCCATACTATTATAATTATGTGAAAACCGATGTGCCGCATCTGTTTACGCGAATGGTGAAATATATGGGTTACGACTGTGTTGTTGTTGGTAATCATGACATTGAGACCGGTCATGCGGTTTACGACAAGGTGCGGAAGGAGATGGATGAGGCCGGCGTCCCGTGGCTCGGCGGCAATGCAATTCGCGAAAACGGCGACATTTATTTTCAGGAATACAAGGTGTTTGAAAGGGCTGGACTTAAGGTCCTTGTGCTTGGATACACCAACCCGAATATTCCGGAATGGCTTCAGGAAGAGAAATGGAAAGGTCTGACATTCAATAGCTTGGTGCCATACGTGCAGGATAGGGTTGATGCTGTCAAAGCAAAGGAAAACCCTGATGTCACTATTGTCGCGGTTCATTCCGGTACGGGCAAAGGTGATGGTAATATCTATGAGAATCAAGGGCTTGACTTGTTTAATAGTCTTAAAGGCGTGGATTTGATTGTCACTGCCCATGACCACAAACCTCATGCTGATAACGTGAACGGTTTAGCATATCAGAACTGTGGGACAAAGGCAGCTAAAGTTGGGCATTCAGTTATCGAGGTGATAAAAAACAACGGTAAAGTGGTGAATATCAATTCGGTGACGACTATTGATGAGGTTGACAAGAATGACGTTGATTCTGCTATGAAAGAGTATTTTGCCGACGATTATGAAGAGGTTAAAAGATTCAGTGCCAATAAGATAGGGTCGCTTGAAGAGACTATACGCACGCATGACGCCTTCAAAGGGCAGTGTGCTTACACGAACCTCATCAATACAGTGATACTTGACGCAACCGGTGCCGACATCGCGTTCACGGCACCGCTCACTTACGACGGCACCATCAACGCGGGCGATGTTCGTTATTGTGATTTGCGGACAATATATCCGTTTGAGAATGAGATGGTTGTGCTGAATATGAAAGGCAGTGAAATAAAAGGATTTCTTGAATTTTCTTACGACAAATGGATAAACATCTGCAATAAAAATGATATTGAAGGCATGAACACTCATCTGTTGAAAATCGTAGAGAAAGAAGACGCCCGTAATGGCGCGAAAGGCTGGAGCTTCATCGAAAAAACCTATAACTTCGAGGCGGCTGCCGGCTTGAACTATATTGTCGATGTCACGAAATCTTTTGGTGAACGAGTGATTATCAATGGTTTGGCCGACAACAGACCTTTTGATTATGATGAGTTTTATAAAGTTGCGATGACATCATACCGCTTCAGCGGCGCGGGCGACCTGCTTCCGGACGGTGCTGGAATCAGTCAGGAAGAATCACAAAAGCGTGTTGTCGCCAAATATCGTGAAATTCGTGACTTGATAAACGACTTTGTGGTTGATAATCAGAATATTAAGATTGATATGATTTCTGATAAGAAGGTGCTCGGAGAATGGCGGTTCGAACCTGCAAATGTTGTCGAACCTTTGATGGCAAAAGATATGAATCTGCTTTTCCCTGATGCTAAGTAATTGAAAATAAATTTGATATGAATAAAAAAGAATATACGCCCGACGGCTGTTTTTTCTTCGGAAAAGTCACCAAGACACATGGTCTGAAAGGGGAGGTGACGATAAAGCTTGATGTTGCTAATCCATTGGATTTCAAGAATATAAATTATGTGATGATGGATATCAACGGCGACATCGTGCCGTTTTTCATTGAAAGCTCGAAGATGGTCGGCGACAAAATGTTTGTGCTTTTCCAAGACGTGAAAACGATGGAACAGGCTGTGTCATTTCTTGGCAATGCGGTCTATCTGCCGAACGAAATGTTGCCGGAACTTGATGATAACGACTTCTATTTCAAGGACATAGTCGGATATAAGCTCGTTGATGAAACATACGGTGAAGTCGGATTCATCAGCGATGTGCTCGAATATCCCACGCAGGCCGTCATCCAGGTGATGAAAGACGGAAAAGAAATCCTCATTCCTATACATGATGACATTATCAGGAAGGTTGATAAAAAATCTAAAGTACTGAATGTCAAGGCTCCTGAGGGTCTTATTGACATGTATCTCTCTGTTTAGACATGGATACGCGACCGTTTTTTTTCAAGAAATTCGGGCTTTTTCACCACCGCTCCACGATGAAAATCGGGACGGACGCAATCCTTTTGTCGCGCTGGGTCGAGGTCAATCCGACTGATGACGTGCTTGACATCGGGACAGGCTGCGGCCTCATCCCGCTCATGATTTCGCAGAAAGGCATTCATCACGCTGATGCTGTGGAGATTGACCATGATTCGTTTGAAGAGGCGTCACTTAACTTCAAAAACTCCGCGTGGCGCGACAAACTCGCTGTGTATCACGAAGATGTGAAGACATTCGCTGACAGAAACATCGCAAGGTATGACTTGATCGTATCCAATCCGCCATTCTTTTTCGGCGATAACGTCCCGCAGAAAACGAAGAAAGGTCTGGCACGTCACACAAACACGTTGAGTTATAGGGATTTGCTTGTTTCGGTGAAAAAAATGTTGAAACCAGACGGTCGTTTTGCACTCGTTTTGCCTGCAATCGAGTCGGTGGCTTTCCTGAAAATCGCCTCGGAACTCGGTTTCTCACTTCAGAAGGAAATGAAAATCGTCCCGATTGAAGGGAAAGAACCTAATAGAATAAATATGCAACTTATTGCTAATCAATGTAAAACGATAAGCGAAACATTTGTCTTGAGATACGAAAACCATGTTTTTACAAGAGAATACAAAGAGTTTTTTAAAGACTTCTATCTTGATTGAAAAATTTTGTATCTTTGCCGCTTCAAATTTTAAAATTGTTGATTTAGAAAAATATCTGTAAAATGAAAAAAATATTGGTTTTCTGTGCCTTTGCACTCATGTTTGTGATGGTGTCATGCTCTGATCCGATGGTCGGCTCATGGGTCATGCCTGCAACGAATTATACGCCGGAACAAGGTTTCGAATTGAAGAAAGATGGTACTGCTGAGTCCATCAATATGGATTTTGTCGAGTTTACAACCTGGCAGAAAGAAGGCAACAAGCTGATTCTCAATGGCAAGAACACTGGTTCCATTAAAGGTGATTTTTCTGACGAGATGAATATCGTTGAGGTCACAAAGGAAGAGATGAAACTTGAAACCGGCGGTATCACATTGACATACAAGAAAAAAGAGTTTTAATTCCTAAAAGAAGAGATATGAGCAAATTAGTTGTTGTTGCCCTTGGCGGAAACGCTTTGTTGAGAAGCAATCAGAAGGGAACGTATCAGGAACAGATTCAGAATGTTACGGAGACATGCGAGGCTCTGATGAGTTTCGTTGCCAATGGTGACAAGGTCATTATCGGTCATGGAAACGGTCCGCAGGTCGGTAACGTGATGCTTCAGCATGAGGCTGGTGCCAAGACTTTCGACGTTCAGGCGATGCCGATGGATTTCTGCGTTTCCGAGACGCAAGGCTCGATAGGTTACCTTATAGAGACAGGTTTCCGCAAGGTCATGGCGCAGCATAACATAAAGAGAAATATTGTGACATTGGTCACGCAGGTCGTCGTTGACGGCAATGACCCGATGTTCAAGAATCCCACAAAACCGGTCGGTCCGTATTACACAAAGGAAGATGCTGACAAATATGCGGCAGCTACCGGTTCAGTCTTCAAGGAAGACCCGAAGGGCAGGGGATGGCGTAAGGTAGTGGCATCACCTAAACCAATAAAAGTCGCGAACATCGAGATTGTCGAGCAGCTTGCAAACGCCGGCAACATCGTGGTGACAGTAGGCGGCGGTGGTATTCCTGTCGTTGAAAAAGATGGTTATTACACTGGCGTTGAAGCAGTTATCGACAAAGATCTTGCTTCTTCATTGACGGCTGTCGATGCGAAGGCTGATGAGTTTTACATCCTGACAGACGTTCCGCAGGCTTATATCAATTTCCGCAAGGAAAATGAGCAGGCGCTTGGCAGAATCACTGTCGCGGAAGCTAAGAAATATCTCGCAGAGGGTCAGTTCACCGAAGGCTCTATGGCACCGAAGATGCGTGCAGCCGTGAAGTTTGTCGAAGAGACCGGACATGATGCGGTCATCACGGATGCCGCAAGTCTCGGAAACGCGAATGCCGGCACGAGAATCGTGATGTAAGAGACAGAAGCTAAAATTAGAGCTGAAAGAGCGCGAAGTGACTGTGGACTGTTGTCACTTCGCGCTCTTTTAACTATACTCTCTACTCTTGTAGCTAAAATGGCAAGTTATCGGGTTGCTCGGAGTTCATCCTTGACTCGAGCCGTTTGATGTTTCCTTCGGGTATTCCGTTGGAGAAGGCTGTGTTTGGCGCGAACTGATTAGTCTCGCTCATGCCGCCTGATGGTGTGTCGCCGATGTTTTGAGTGTCATTGGTTAAATTTTGCTCGAGGTCTTCAAAACGAGCGTATTGTCCGACGAAGCGCAGGTCGATGTCGCCGAGCTTGCCGTTACGGTGTTTTGCGATGCTGACGGTGGCGACGCCTTTTGTCGAAGCGTGGTTCTCGTCTTCCTGAAGTCCGTAATATTCAGGACGATAGATAAAAAGAACCATGTCGGCATCCTGTTCTATGGCGCCTGATTCACGCAAGTCGGAGAGGATGGGTTTCTTCGAGCCTGGACGCGACTCAACGCTACGGGAGAGCTGTGACAAGGCCAAAACAGGGATGTTGAGCTCTTTTGCCAAACTTTTCAGCGAGCGGCTTATGGTGCTGATTTCCTGCTCGCGGTTTCCGTTTTTCTCTGTCTTTGCTGTCATAAGTTGCAGATAGTCAATGAAAACCATCTGTATGTCGTGTTGCTGTTTCAAACGTCGGCATTTAGCGCGGAGGTCGAAGACCGAGAGTTGGGGTGTGTCGTCGATGAAAAGTTTCGCGTTGACGAGCGGCGATACTTTTGTGTTCAGCTGTTGCCATTCGTATTCGGCGAGCTGTCCTGTGCGCAGCTTGTCGGCAGTGAGTGACGTCTCGGCCGAAATCAGACGTGTCACGAGCTGCACTGACGACATCTCCAACGAGAAAAACGCGATAGGCTTGTTGAAATCGACGGCCGCGTTGCGTGCCATATTGAGCGCTAAAGCCGTCTTACCCATACTTGGACGGGCGGCCAGAATGATGAGGTCGGATTTCTGCCAGCCTTGTGTGATGCGGTCGAGGGCGGTGTAGCCTGACGGCACGCCACGTAACGTCGAACCGGCGTCCTTCGCTTTCTCGATGTCTTCGATGGCGAGCTTTACCAAGTCGGGCATCTGGTCGTAGTTGCGGCGCAGATTGTTCTCGCTGATCTGGAAAAGCTTGTTCTCAGCTGAATCCAACAGGTCGAAAACGTCAGCTGAGTCTTCGTATGCATCTTTTATTGTCTCTGAAGATATTAGAATCAATTGACGCTGAATGTATTTCTGAAGAATGATGCGTGAGTGATATTCTATGTTAGCCGCCGACACGACACGGTTGGTGAGCTGGGAGATGTAATACGGGCCTCCGACAGCTTCAAGGTCGCCGGTCGATTTCAAATGATTTGTGACTGTCAGAATATCAATAGGTTCGGATTTGGTGAACAACTCCTTTATCGCCGAAAAGATGATTTGATGTGCTTCCTTGTAAAACACCTCAGGTGTCAACATGTCAATCACGGCATTCACAGCCTCTTTTTCAAGCATCAGGGCACCAAGCACAACTTCTTCCAAGTCAACGGCTTGCGGTGGGATACGCCCTTGACTTGCAAGGAGTTCCGCTGGTAATGCCATTGTCTGTTGCCTGTTGAATCCGGTTTTTTTAATAGAGTCGTTGTTCATTTCCAAAATTTTTTTCAGGCTGCAAAGTTATAACAAATGATTGTTTGTTTATAAGATGTTGATAACTTTTCCTGATTAATGGCAGAAATGATGATACACGTCACGTAAAGCTTTGTTTTCCAATTCCATGTCTCTTGTGACCATACTTTTTTCGGTACTGCTGAATGCATTGAGGATGATTCGGCTGTGCTCGAAAAGTTCCTTGCCGGGATTCAAACTTTCGTAAACGTTTTTTAATGACAGGTCACTTTTCGTTTTTTCGTGATAATAATGCGATTCGCGTAGTATGTCTCTGAAATTCAATATCTTGAAGTTTATGTCTTTTGAGTCCATGATGCTGAACTTCTGCAATGACGTGGTGATGTTTTGTGGCGCGAAACACACAACTCGTTCAAAACCAGAGAGTTGTTCTCTTAACAGTTCGAGACAGTCTTTCCATTTTGACAAGTCATCGAGGCAGTTCCAGTTGTAAATCCTGTCAAAACTTCCGTTGTTTGAAAGTATTGAGAATCCGATGATGAACTCGGTGTAGGGCCTGTCGCCGTCGAAGATTGGTACTGCCGGACTGTAAAACAAAAGGTTGAGGAATGCTGTCGGTCTGTTATGCTCGCCGAGAAGGTTGAAAAGTGATTTATAATCAATATAATACGTTTTCTGGCGGACTGCATCAATCTGTTCGTCGGTGAGGCCTTCGGTGTATAGCTCGCTGTCTTCTGGAACGTCTTTCCAGCAGTGTCCGTGAAACTCGCATCGATATGGTATGTCGCATTGCCTGCCGATTTCAATCTTCGGGGAGTGCGGCTGCACGATTATCTCCTTGAAGTTCCTGATTTTCTCGGCAATGATGCCTTGATATTGTTCGGCGTATTCTTTAACGGATTGAAAAACAAATAGTTGAGACAAGTCTAATTCACCGTTTTTGACATAATCACCATTGATATACATGAGTTGTATGTCAGAAAGAGGCACACCGGCACCTTTCAAGACATAATATTGCAAGGCGGCGTCTTTGTAATAAGTCTGGCTGAGACTCAAGGAGCTTTTCACCTCAATCGCACGCCATCTGTCGCCGTCGCGGACAATGATGTCAAGCATAATCAAGGTGTCATCGTATTGAAACACAGCCTCATACATTACGTTGACATCCGGGTTGTTGATGTTTTCCATCGTTTCCTTCACCATTTTGTCGAAAAGTGCAGGCGATTTCGGTGTCATGTTGATGCCGCCCGGGAAGCGTTGCTGTGCGAGGATTCCGACATCGGTGCCACGGCGGAATTTGGCTATTTTCTCAAGGCTCAGCTTGTCGCGCAGGAAAGGCCTGTTCTTGAATAGATATAATGCCTTGGTGCATTGCTCGCCTTTGATATATGTTGACTTCGATAGTATGTGCATATCATTGAATTTTAGTGAGTTGTAAAATATTTTTCTTTGCCGTCAGGGTCATTGACACGCCTCTTGCCGCCATGAAGGAGAGGAATGCGATCCACAGTCCGTGGTTGCCGAATCTTGGAACAAGGAAGTACCAAAGAGGGACGAAGACTACTAATGACGCGATAATCATGGTGTTACGTATCGCTTTTGAAGCAGTCGCGCCGATGTAAATGCCGTCCCACAGAAATGCGGCGAATGTTATGACAGGGATGATTGCCATATATATATAATAAGGTGAAATTTCTTCGATAATATTCGCGTTGTCGGAGATTATTTTTACGAAAGTGGTTGGGAATAAAGCGTACAGAATGGTGAACGGTACGCTTATGTATGCGCCCCATCTGAAAAGATGCGAGACCGCGCTTTGAAGGCTTTGTCTGTCGCCGGCACCTGTGAACCTGCCGACAAGCGCCTCGCCGGCGTATGCGAACCCGTCGGTGAAATAAGAGAAAATATAAAAGAATTGTAATAGTATCATGTTGATTGACAGGATGTTGTCTCCAAGCTTCGCGGATTGGTTCGTGAAAAAGGCAATTGTTAAAATCAAGAGAATGCTTCGCGTCATAAAGTCGGTGTTGACTTTGAAAAATCGTTTTAACTTATTGGTATCCAATAAGATACTGAAATTGATTCTTGAAAGGTTTTTCCTGTATTTCCGGAAGAGACAAAACAATGCTGTCGCGAGTCCGCAGTATTGTGCTATCACGGTTCCGAGTGCCACGCCGGCTACATCTTGTTTCATCACGATGACGAAGAAAATACTGAAAATTATGTTGAACACATTGATTATTATGGCGATGGCCATTGGCGTGCGGGTGTTTTGCATTCCTATGAACCAGCCGTTGAAGCAGTAGAGGAACATATTGGCAGGTGCCGCCCAAATCCTGACATAAAAGTATGTTATAGCCAGATTTTTCACTTCGTCACTGCCGTCGAGAAGCAGGAGACTTAACCTCGCTATCGGGTTTTGCAGACTGATAATCAATATGGAAGCAGTTGCCGCGATGAAAAGAGGCCTGTACAGCGAGTGACTTATTTCGATGCTGTCACCGCCACCGAAAGCCTGGGCGGTGAATCCGGTGGTGCCTGCACGCATGAAACTGAAAAATGAATACATAACGCTGAAAATCGTTCCGCCAAGGGCAATGGCTCCTATATATATAGGTGAACTCAAATGTCCCATCAATATCATGTCAACAAGACCAAGAAGTGGAATCGTTATGTTGCTGATTATGTTCGGAATAGCAAGTTTTAGGATGGAACGGTTCATTTTCAAAATTTTTGTGCAAAATTAAATATTTTTGATGGTTGTATTTATAATTGTTGTATTTTTGCAACGTTAAATTTTTGCGGGATGTGGAATATTGTGATGACATTCCACGCTTTTCCACAATATTTAATGAGGAAAATAAATTGTTGTAAATTTTTATGATTGATTATGAATGAATTATAAAAATTTTGACAAAAAGTAAAGTTTGGCACAATATTGGTGCTGTAACTATGTGTAAGCACAGACTATTTTAAAATTATAAAAAAATGAAGAAATCATTAACAATTGTAGCAGTCGCATTAGTAGCATTTATTTTTAGCTCGTGCGTTGAAAATTCAAAGAAGTATCAGGCTTTGTTAGCTGAGAAACAGGCAGTCGAAGTTCAGAAGACAGACTTGGAAAATCAGTACAACTCAGCTATCGGCATCATCAATGATGTTGAAAACAACCTTCAGGCAATCCGTGACGCGGAAGGTATTCTTCTTGTTCAGCAGGAAGGTTCACAGAGAGAACAGATTGTGTCTGAGCTTATCCAGATCAAAGAAACCATGGCAGCAAACCGCGCTCGCCTCGATTCATTGAGCACAGTCCTCGAGAAATCAGGTAGGAACGTTGCTAACCTCCGTCAGCAGATTAAGAAGCTCCAGGCTCAGATCGCTGAGAAAGATCAGATGATTGCTGACCTTCAGGCTCAGATCACCCAGAGAGACTATGTGATAGCCGGCCTCAACACACAAGTTGAAGATCTCAACAGCAACCTCAATAACGCCAATGCTGAAATCGAGAGAATCAGCAACGAAAAGATAGCCCAGACAAATGATATGAATGTTGTCTATTATATCGGCGCAACAAGAAGAGAACTCAAAGAAAAGGGCATTCTCAACAGAGGAGACGTTCTGATGACAAATGTTCCAACAAGCCTCTTTATACAGGCTGACAAACGTGATCTCAATGAGATCGTGTTCAACGCAAAGAGAGTCTTCGTCCTCACAAGCCATCCGATGGATTCATACGCACTCGTGAACGGCGAAGGAACAGTTACATTGCAAATCACAGATCCAGATGCATTCTGGAGTGTATCAAGATATTTGGTTGCAAGAACTAGATAAATTTCTGCTCGTTTTCAATATTTACGGGGATCCGATGTCGCTTGACGTCGGATTTCCTATTTTATGCCATTGCCCCCATAAAAAATTATTTTTGATGTTCTGTAATAATTGATAAAATTCGTACTTTTGCAGCCAGAGTAGAATTTTACAATGGACAAACGGATATTAATTGTCGAAGACGATACGGCTTTCGGAGTGATGCTTGAGAAATGGTTTGCGAAAAACCATTGGCAGACCACACTCACATCGAAGGTCGCTGCGGCGGTAAAGGAAGTCAATAATAATCAATTTGAATTGATAATAAGCGATTTAAGGCTTCCTGATGGCGACGGGATAATGCTTCTGACTTACGTCAAAGAGAAAAAAATAGCAACACCTTTTATTATTATGACGGGTTATGCGGATGTGCAGACCGCTGTCAACGCAATGAAACTTGGCGCGTACGACTATCTGAAAAAGCCCATCAATCCTGAGATTCTCCAACAGAAAATAGACGCTGCAATGAAAATGCAGCCGACCGGAAACCATGAAACCAGATCTCGTTCCAAGAGTTTGGTAAATGATGTTGTTAAAGGCAAAAGTACTGTAATACAAAGGGTTTATTCTCACATTGCACTTGTTGCACCGACAAATATGTCTGTGCTGATTCTCGGCGAAAGCGGGACGGGAAAAGAATATGTCGCCAGAATGATTCATGAACAAAGTCAGCGCAAAGATAAACCTTATATCGCGGTCGATTGCGGCAGCTTGTCGAAAGAGCTTGCTCCGTCGGAACTTTTTGGTCACTTGAAAGGTTCTTTCACATCGGCTGTCAACGACAAAAGAGGTGTGTTTGAGGAAGCTAAAGGCGGCACCGTGTTTCTCGATGAGATTGGGAATTTGCCGTATGATGTTCAGAAACAGTTGCTTAGGACTTTGCAGGAACACAAGGTGCGTCCTGTTGGCTCGGCGAGAGATGTTGAGATTGATGTGCGAATAGTCGCCGCTACAAACGAGAATCTGCTTGACGCAATAGAAGAAGGTTCTTTCCGTCAGGATTTGTACCACAGAATCAATGAGTTCACCATTGAGATGCCACCGCTTCGCGAAAGAATGGAAGACCTTGAGGAGTTTTCATATCATTTCCTGAACCAGGCAAACGTGGAACTCGGGAAGAATGTTACCAGCATCAGCGATGAGGCGTTTGCAGTTTTGCGAAAGCAGCAATGGAACGGCAATTTCCGTGAGTTGCGTAATGTGATACGACGGGCGGCTCTATTCGCTGAAAATCAGGTGATTACTGTTGAACATCTGCCTGTGTTTGCCCAACCGCAAACGAAAAATGCCAATGATGACTTTGCGCTGAAGCCGGGGAATGAGAGGGAACAGATAATTGCTGCCCTCAACAAAGCTCGCGGTAATAAGACCGTGGCAGCGCGTCTGCTGCAAATCGACAGGAAGACTCTGTACAATAAAATTCATTTTTATGAAATCAATTTGTAAATTTCACAATAAAAATTGTTGATATGGAAGAAAATGAAAGATTTGAATTGCCCGACAACGCACAGCGCGAATTGAAACCGGGCGAGATCTATGAACCGATTTTGTCACCAAAGAAGAAATACAAAGAAGTGACGGCGTGGTCGGTTATTGTCGGACTATTGATGACAATCTTATTCTCCGCCGCTGCCGCTTATCTTGGTCTGAAAGTGGGACAGGTATTTGAAGCTGCAATCCCGATTGCAATCATTGCCATCGGCTTGTCGAATGTCGCAAAGAAAAACGACGCTCTCTCGCAAAATGTTATCATCCAGTCAATTGGCGGCTGTTCCGGCGGCGTGGTTGCCGGTGCGATATTCACGCTTCCGGCATTGTACATCCTTCAAGGTAAAGGCTATGATATAGAAATCAATTACATGCAGGTGTTCCTGAGTTCACTGCTCGGCGGCGTACTCGGAATATTGTTCCTTATTCCTTTCAGAAAATATTTCGTTAAGGAGCAACACGGCAAGTTTCCGTTCCCGGAGGCGACTGCTACGACACAGGTGCTCGTCAGCGGACAGAAGAAAGGAAAAGACTCTTTGCTGTTGGTTGTCAGCGGTCTGATTGGCGGACTTTACGATTTCTGCATCTCAACATTCGGCCTCTGGGCCGAGACGGTCTCCACAAAAGTGATGGGGTGGGGCATGGCTCTTGCCGACAAAGTGAAACTCATGTTCAAAGTCAATGTCGGAGCTGCGGTCTTGGGCCTCGGTTACATCATCGGACTGAAATACGCCTTCATAATCTGCTGTGGCTCAATGCTTGTGTGGTTCATCATCATCCCTGGAATGAATCTCATCTGGGGTGCTGATGTCATCGACTTGATGAATACAGGTGTCATCACCGCGATTGGCGACATGGCCCCAGAAGCCATCTTCAAGGATTATGCGCGTCATATCGGCATTGGCGGTATCGCAATGGCAGGTGTCATCAGCATCATCAGGTCATGGGGCGTGATAAAGTCGTCGGTCGGACTTGCCGCCAATGAGTTCAAAGGCAAGAAAACTGCTGAAAATGAAGAACGTACACAGCGTGACCTCTCTATGAAATTCATCGTTATCGGTGTCGTCGCAATCTTGGCACTGACATTCGTGTTCTTCAGATTCGGTGTCGTCGGCAACTTCGGACACGCTGCAATAGGTATCCTTGTAGTGGCTGTCATCGCTTTCTTGTTCACTACTGTCGCCGCAAACGCAATCGCTATCGTTGGCTCAAATCCTGTCAGCGGCATGACGCTCATGACGTTGATTCTCGCCTCGCTGGTGATGGTTGCCGCCGGACTGAACGGTGCCGAGGGCATGACTGCCGCCTTGATAATCGGCGGCGTGGTATGCACGGCATTGGCTGTCGCCGGCGCATTCATCACCGACTTGAAGGTCGGTTATTGGATTGGAACAACGCCTAAGAATCAGGAAATCTGGAAGTTCGTCGGCGTGGCGGTGGCTTCGGCAACAGTTGCGGGTGTCATCATGGTATTGAACAAGGCATACGGCTTCGTCGGTGACGGAGCATTGGTCGCACCACAGGCAAACGCGATGTCGGCAGTCATTGAGCCGATGATGTCGGGTGGCAACGCACCATGGCTTCTCTATGGAATAGGTGCTGCTATCGCTTTGATACTCACTTTCTTCAAGGTGCCGGCACTGCCATTCGCACTCGGTATGTTCATTCCGATTGACCTTAATATCCCGCTTCTCATTGGTGGCGCGGTGTCGTGGTACGTTGCACGCGGCAAAGACGAGAAACTCAGCAAGGCACGTTATGACCGCGGCACACTCATCGCTTCTGGCTTCATCGCCGGCGGTGCACTGATGGGCGTGGTGAGCGCAATACTGAAATTCGCTGAAGTTGACCTCGTCGTAAAGACAAGCGAAGGCGTATTCTCTTCATTGCCAGTGGCTTCGCTCATCGCAGTTGTCATGTACATCATCTTGATAGCATATATGATTTGGGATTCAAAACGCGCAAAAGTTGAAT
>JAKSMZ010000027.1 GCA_024400355.1 Bacteroidales bacterium | reverse complement strand
GTTAAGTCGTTTTATTTGGAAGGTGAACTTGACGGGAAATGGTTCAAGATACCGACTTTCGACACGACAACGACTATCGGATACAAACGGATTGTGAGGTTTAACACTGTCAAACTCGACAAACTTGTGATTTATTTTGAGGACAGCCACGGTCCGTTGTGTATCAGCAACATAGAGGCTTATTGTGCCCCGGTACTGCTGTCGGAACCGACGATTTCCAGAAGTTATGACAACGTTGTAACAATCGAGTCGTCCGACAAAAACGCAGAGATTTATTATACTGTTGACGGCTCAGCACCTGTCGTCGGGAATAATGCAAAAAGATATGATAAGCCGTTCATTTTCAAGGATAAAGGTCTGGTAAAAGCAGTCTCTTATGACGTAGTTTCAGGGAAGTCAAGCGCGGTTTCAACAAAGACATTGCCTTTGCCGCACGAGAGTTTTAAGGTGATTTCTCCTGAAAACGGCTTTAACAAGATTTACGACGGTTCAGGTTTCTCAATTACATATCTGATGATGGAAAATGCTGTTGTTGAGTTGGAATATAATGAAAATCAGACTGTTACAGGCTTTTCTTATCTTCCTTCGCAAGGTCGCGACGCGTCAAGGCATATAAACGAATACGAGTTTTTTGTTGACGGGAAATTGGTCTCAAAAGGCTCGTTCGGTAACATCAAGAATAATCCGATAGAACAGGTCGTCAATATCGAACCAATTGTTGGTAAGCGAGTTAAGTTTGTCGCTAAAGGAAATACCGACAACGCAAAATCGTGCAATATTGCCGAATTTCATGTTTTTGTAAAATAATTGAAAAAACGCTTGACAAAAGTGATTTTATGTGTTACCTTTGCAGAAATTTTTATGGATCAAAAACTTTGAATTATGCCGACTGTTTTTATTTTAAATGGCTATCGTTTTTATGTTTTATTCAGATGATCATGAGCCGGTTCATGTACATGTTGAGAAGGATGGTCATACTGCAAAATTGAATGTTGAACCTGTTGAATTGGTTTACAACAAAGGTTATAAAGTTAATGAAATCAAGGAGATAGAATCAATTGTTTAAGAAAAAAATGACTTGATTGTGGAAAAATGGAGTAAAGTTTTTAAAAATAAATAATATGGAGAGAAAACATGTTTTGAAAGTTTGGGTGGACGATGGAAATGTTTATGTCCAGACTGTTGATGGATTGACAGTGAGTACTCCGTTTGCAAAATGGCCGAGGCTCGCAAACGCAACAAAACCAGAACGGGAAAATTTCCGGCTTTCGTATCTTGGAATTTATTGGCCTGATTTGGACGAAGACCTTAGCTTTGAGGGAATGTTTGCGGAAGAAGGGTTGTGCAAGTTTACGGTTCATGAGGATTCTGTCGTGTACGAGACAAAACAGCAATAAGATTTCCGACCTCTTTCTCGATGTCATCATTACCGTCGTGAACAATGACGTGATCTGCTTTAGGGACTTTGGTTTCATCGCTCCATTGCAGTTTCATCCTTGATCTTACTGCTTCAACAGTGCATTTGTCGCGTGCTATAACTCGCTGAATGCGAATGTCTTCTGGCGCGGAAATGAAGATGATTCTGTCAAAACGGCCGGTGAGTTGCTTTTCAAACAGAATTGCCGACTCAAACAACACAAACGGTGCCGACTGTTTCCCGCACCATTCGCTGAAACGTTTGAACAGGGCAGGGTAGAGCGTGTCTTCAATGAATTTTAAATTTTCCTGGCTACCGAAAAGGATCTGCGACAGCTTGGTTTTGTTCAAATTACCGTCTTTCAGATAGACGTCTTCTCCAAAACGACTGATAATCAGTTGTTTGATTTTTGGTTCAAGATAAAGTCTCTTGGTTTCCTTGTCGGAATAAAAGACAGGAATTCCTTTGCTCTCGAATATGTTGCAAATGTAACTTTTACCGCTTCCGATGTTGCCTGTGATGCCGACTTTAATCATGATTTACTTGGTCATAATGTAATTGACTTCGCTCGGCGAGATGCTGGTGACCTTAGTGTTGCTCGGCGATACCACGAGTTTAAGCGGAAGACGGTCTCTGTTCCTGAAATCAGTCGAGTCAATCTCAACGTTGAACGACAGGTTACTGATGTTTGAATAGTCTTTCATGGCGACTATATATCTGATTTTAACCTCGTTTGGAAATAGATATATATTGCTGATGTTCAATGTGTTAATTGGAATTGTGACTTCTGATTCTGTAAATTTCTCAACCTCGATGCTTATTTCAACTTCTTTCGTTTCTGAAAATACATCGTCGTCCAATTGCAGTCCGACAGATTGACTTAAGCTTGATCTGACATTTCGTTTCGTGAGTGTGTTGGTGTTGACGAAATAGATGTCTTTGATTGTGTTATACGCACCACTGATTGTAATCGAATCGGGGGTTACGGACGGCTCTCCGTAAAAATTGAACTGACTGTCAAACGAGATGTTGGTTTTGGGTACGACTTTCACGCGTTTTGATGCGAGCCGGTACATCGTAAAAATGAAGTCGTTTTCTTTGATAGATACTTCATTTGCGTTGATTTTCATTAAGTTGGCGATAAGCTCCTTTATTGTGACAGTTGCGAAAGAGTACTTGTCGTCTTCTGTCTTCTTGTACTTCGTGTCCTTCAGGGAAACGACAATACCGCGTAATCTTTCAGGTCTTAAATAATAGTTCAGCAGCTTGTATCCTGAAGCCTCAATTGCCGCCTCAATGCTGTAGTTGTTTTCAGGAAGTGTCTGATTGACAGGCTGTTCGATGATCTCTATGTTGAATGGCAGCGTTACGATATAGTTGTTCGACAGCTTTATAATGAGCCACATCAACGCTGAAATGCAGGTGAACAGAAACACTGCGCTGATCTTTTTCAGTCCGCTTTTGTCGTTATTCGTCTTCATGTCATCAAACACAAGGTTTAAGATTTGTATGCCAATACTGACAGTGACAAATCTTAAACGTTGATATTAAGGTCGTTATGCCTGCTGACCAACCTGGCTCGGACTTGCTACGAGTGCTGATTTCTCGACTTCAATCTTGACGTTGTTGTCGATTGTGACTAACACTGTAGTCTCTTTCACTTCGCTGACTTTGCCGTGGATGCCGCCTATCGTGACGACATCGTCACCTTTCTGTAAGGCATCGCGGAATTTTTGGGCTTCTTTCTGTCTCTTGTTTTGTGGACGGATGAAGAACAGCCAGAAAACCACGAACAATAACACAATCATGATGATTCCAGACCAGCCACTGCCTTGCTGCGGTGCCGGAGCCTGAAGTAAGAACATGTTTAATGTATTCATTTTGAATGTTTTAAATTAATGAAAAATTTGTTAAGTTATTCAAGTTAAAAACTCAAGACTGTCTCGACGCTTGCTCTGAATACCAAGACTGTCTCTGCCGGATTGGTGTTCGCCTTGACAACAACCCGTCGGCTTTGGATTCCTTTGTGACCATCACTGTCGTAAGTGATCGATATTGTACCTCCTTCGCCAGGTTTGATTGGTGTCTTCGGGAATGTGATGTTTGTACAGCCGCATGTCTTGTCAACAGCGGAAATCAGAAGAGGCGCATTGCCTTCATTTTTGAATTTGTATGTACATGAAACCTTCTCGCCTTGCAGCATCTTGCCGAAGTCGTGCTCGGTTGTCTCAAAAACAATCTTTGGCTCTTTCGTGTTAGTGCCGACGGTCGCCGATGCCGGATTGTTGACCAAGTCACCGCTCAGTTTCCCGTTGTTTGATTCACATGAACAAAACACCCAAAAAATCAAAATTGGTATAATCGCCTTTTTCATCTTTAATCTTTTCAACTTTATAACTTTATAACTTTATACTTATTATCTTCCGCTGTCCCAAATCATTATGGAACCCTGATATTTGTCGTTTCTGTATTGGCCTACGCATTCGAGAACGTAGAAATATGTCCCGTCGGGGAGTTTGCCTCCGTCCCAGTCGTTTCTGTAATCCTTTGACTCATAGACGATTCTGCCCCATCTGTTGAAGATTACGAGTCTGTGGCTTAAGTAATATTCGCTTAACGTGACATATTTGTCATATTCATTTCCGCGCGTCGGTGTGCCGCCGGTCTCATCGTATCCGATGATGAAGAAATCGTTCTGTCCGTCGCCGTTCGGGGTGAAGATGTTCGGTATTTTCAGTTTGACCGGAAGCACGAGAATGTCGTCTTTGTATGTTGTGTCGCAGCCGCAGTCGCTGGTCACGGTCAGAAAAGTCTCAACGGGTTTCCCTTCATCGGCTTCCTGGTATGTCTTTGTCGGTGTCTCCTCTGCGTAACTTGCATCAGATTCTCCGAATTTCCAGAAGAAGTTAGTGACTTCCAAGGTGTCGGAGTCGTTGCTGAAGCTCCATGTTGCGAACGGATGCTGGAGGTAAACCGTATCTTTCGGGTCTGACGATATTGTAATCAATGGGTTGGGGTAGGCTCTGACGGTGAACTTACTGTCTTGAGAACACCCTGTTGCCGGGTTGGTGACGGTGACGGTGTATTCCTTTCTTGCCATCAATGCGATGGCCACCTGCGGATCGTCAATTTCCTGATAATTGGTGTGCCATTCGTAAGTGTAACGGTAAGGTTTCACGGTGTCGCCTTCAACGTATGCCCTCACTTTCGCGGTCTTTCCGTTTTCGGCAGCATTGTCGCTGCATGTAAGCTTTATCTGGTCAAATTTGATTTCGAATTTTGGATGCATGTGAATGGTCAGGGCATCGCTGCATTGCTCGGAAGTGGTTGGATTACTGACGTTTACAGAATAAATCGTGTTGTCTTCTTCAACTTTTATCAATATGAAATGGCTGTTTGTCGTGTCACATTCAGCACCATTGCGGTACCAGATGTAGTTGTAATCCGGATTGAATTCCACCGAAAGCTTCAGCTCTTCATTGTAACAGCTTGTGATTTCATCGCCAGCGGTCTCATCGTTCACAAGGATTTCGCAACTGTTCTGTCCGTTGGCCGAAAAAGCTGCAAATGTCAGAAAAACAATGAGATACGCTGTTATATAATGTGATTTTCCGCTTTTATTCATATTGAAAAATTTGAATTGCAAAAATAATAAAAAATCTCAGATATTAATGTGAAATATCGCTTTTTATTATATGGCTGGCATGATAATTTTGCTTTGGTGTCAAAATGGCGTTTCTTAACAAAATTTTTTTGAAATTATGACAAAATGTCGTGTTCTTTTGTTTGGTTTGAAAATTGATAAACGGGGCGAAAAACAAAAGAAAGGAGTTGAAAAATGGAAGATGTAACAAATAAACAACGGAATCAGCAGGGTTATGAATCTTTGAACAAGTTTGCGCGTAACCTTAACGAGCTTGCCGAGAAGGGTAGGCTTGATCCTGTGATTGGCAGGGACGAAGAGATACGCCGTGTCTTGCAGATTTTGTCGCGCCGCACTAAAAACAACCCGATTCTGATAGGAGAGCCTGGCGTTGGCAAGACGGCCATCGCCGAAGGGCTGGCGGAACGTATTGTCAGCGGCGACGTGCCTGAAAACTTAAAGTCGAGAAAAGTGTATTCCCTTGATATGGGCGCACTTATAGCTGGCGCAATGTATAAAGGTGAGTTTGAGGAACGTCTGAAGTCGGTCATCAAAGAAGTGGTCGAAAGCAACGGCGAGGTGATACTTTTCATTGATGAGATTCACACTTTGGTCGGTGCCGGTGGCGGCGAAGGTGCGATGGACGCGGCGAATATCCTGAAGCCGGCGTTGGCGCGCGGCGAGTTGCGTGCCATAGGCGCAACCACGCTGAACGAATACCAGAAATATTTTGAGAAAGACAAGGCACTTGAACGGCGTTTCCAGATTGTGATGATTGACGAGCCTGACGAGCAGTCGGCGATTTCGATACTGCGCGGCTTGAAGGAAAAGTACGAGACGCACCATCAGGTGAGGATTCTCGATGAGGCGATAATATCCGCCGTTGAACTCTCAATACGCTATATATCAGACCGTTTTCTTCCCGACAAGGCGATTGACTTGATTGATGAGGCGGCATCGCGCTTGAGGCTTCAGATTAATTCGGTGCCGGAAGAACTTGAAGATGTTCAACGGAAAATCCGCCAGCTTGAGATTGAGCGCGAGGCGATAAAACGAGAGAATAATGATGCGAAAGCTGAAGAATTGACCAAGACAATCAATGAGTTGGATAAAGAACGCGACAGTCTCAGGATGCGTTGGGAGACTGAACGTGGCTTTGTTGAGAAGATTCAGCGTGAAAAGAAAAACATCGAGCGTTACAGATATGAAGCTGATGTCGCCGAACGCGAAGGCGACTACGGCAAGGTTGCCGAGTTGAGATACGGCAAGATTGTAAGTTCGGAGTCGGAGATTGAAAAGGCCAAGGAACAGCTTCGGACAGTGCAAGGCGACAAACCGCTTGTCGATGAAGAGGTTGACGCTGATGACGTCGCAGAGATCGTGTCGCGCTGGACGGGCATTCCGGTTCACAAGATGATGCAGAGTGAACGCGAGAAACTGTTGAATCTTGAATCTGAGCTTCACAAACGTGTTGTGGGTCAGGACGATGCGATAACGGCTGTGTCGGATGCAATCCGCAGGAGCAGGGCGGGGCTGCAGGATGCAAAACGACCGATTGGCTCGTTCATTTTCCTTGGCACCACCGGCGTCGGGAAGACAGAACTCGCAAAAGCACTCGCAGAGTTTTTGTTCGACAACGAAAACAACATGGTGAGGATAGATATGTCTGAATATCAAGAACGTCACACTGTTTCCCGTCTGATCGGCGCGCCTCCAGGGTATGTGGGCTACGAGGAAAGCGGACAGCTGACAGAGGCGGTGCGCCGCAAACCGTATTCCGTGGTGCTTCTCGATGAGATTGAGAAGGCGCATCCGGATGTGTTCAACATCTTGCTGCAAGTCTTAGATGATGGCCGTCTTACCGACAACAAAGGCCGTCTGGTTGACTTCAAAAACACCATCATCATCATGACGTCAAACGTGCCGGAGGATGAGCTGAAGTCGCATTTCAGACCGGAATTTCTGAATAGGATAGATGATATAATTGTATTCAAGCAACTTAGTGAGAATCAGATAGTTGAAGTCGTCTCAATGCAGTTTGAACATGTCAGGCAGATGCTCAAGCCCAATGGGATTGAGATAAACATGACCGAGGCGGCGATGAAGCATGTCGCGCACATCAGCTATGACCCTCAATATGGAGCCAGACCGGTGAAGAGGATGATGCAGCGCGAGCTGTTGAATGAACTGTCGAAGATGGTTTTGGCTGAAAAGATTGACAAGAATCATCCTATAACCATTGATTATGACGGTAATGGATTGATTTTCAATAATTAGCAAATAATATTTGCTGTTAGAATTTCGGGAATAAGAAGACGGCGCACTGTCGTTTCCTGTTCCCGAAATTTTTTTTAAAATAATTCAAAAAAATATTGCATTTGTAAAAAACATATCATATCTTTGCCGCGTGTTTTGTAAAACATTGTGTTACAGTTTATTAAATCAAATCATCCTTGAGTTATGAAGATTTTTGTTGCAAAGTTATCTCCCAAGACGACAGCGGAAGATGTAAGGAAATTGTTCGAGCGTTATGGGAAAGTCACGGTCAGTAAGGTTATCGCCGACCACGAGACGAAACGTTCAAAGTGTTATGGTTTTGTCGAAATGCCTGTAGAAAACGAGGCATACGTTGCGGTTGTTGAGACCGACAATATGGATTTTATGGGTAGTGTTATCGACGTGAAGAAATCCAAACCGCAGCCTGTTGCTGTGAAAAAATAGTTTCAATTATTTGATTTTCAACTAATTGAGCTGAATAAAATTATTTTTGCAAATTTGTTTGCTGAATTGCAAAAAATTGTATCTTTGCACTCGCAAAAAGCAATGGTCTGGTAGCTCAGCTGGATAGAGCAACAGCCTTCTAAGCTGTGGGTCTTGGGTTCGAATCCCAACCGGATCACGATTAAGCCAATTAGTTGTTAATCAGCTGATTGGCTTTTGTTGTTTTAAATAAGAGAAATAACGATGTTTCTGCAAATTCATCCGGAGAATCCGAATCCGAGACACATCAAGATGATATTGGAATGTCTTGATGATGACGGGGTTATCATCTTCCCGACAGATACCATCTATGGTATCGGGTGCAGTATCAACAGCACCAGGGCGTTCGAGCGCATTGCCCAGATTAAAGGGATTAAGAAAGAAAAGGCGCAGTTTTCATTTATTTTCAATGATTTAAGCATGCTGTCGGACTTTACGAAACCGATAAACAATGATGTTTTCAAGTTGATGAAGCGGAATCTTCCGGGTGCGTTCACGTTCATTTTGGAGGCGAACAACAACATTCCGAAGATTTTGCAGAGCAAGCGCAAGACGATAGGAATCAGGGTGCCCGACCAGCCGATAATCACAAATATTGTGAAGGAATATGGCCGTCCGATAATGACTACCTCTATCCTTGACGAGGACGAAATTTCAGGTTTTCTGACCGATCCTGAGGAGATAAATGAGCGTTACAAGAACAAGGTTGACATCATCATTGACGGTGGGGCGGGGGATAACCAAGAAAGTACTGTGGTTGATTGCACTGATAATGAGATAGTTATAGTGCGTCAGGGAAAGGGTGAGCTTGATTGAAAAAAAATAAAAATTTTTTGTCGCACATATTGAAAAAAGTAGTACTTTTGCACTCGCAAACGGGACGGATATGCCAGCAATGGCGTGGAAGTTCAATGACTTGGTAGCTCAGCAGGTAGAGCATCACACTTTTAATGTGGGGGTCCTGGGTTCGAGCCCCAGCCAGGTCACAAATTTTAGGGGTTAATTTTTGCAAGTAAACAATGCATCAGGGTTGAAGGAAACTTCAACCCTTGTTTTTTGTAATATACCGTAAATAACCGTTTATAATCATTGATTTGAAAAAAACACTATTCGCGTACTTTTTACCGATTTGATTTTAGGGTAGTAGCAGAAAGCATAGTTCCTGATTCTTTCCACTGATGGAGGAATGACGATATGTCTTTCCGTTTGGCTGCAAGAACATCAATTACTTTACAATGAGTTGTGTATGGTGACGTATGCCGTCGCGGGTGGTCAGCGTCATCAGGTAAAGCCCTGGCGAAAGCGACAAGTACACCATATCGTTCGGATTAACTGAATCCTTGTAAATCATATTCCGTCCGCTCATGTCGCTCACGGTCAGCAGTCCGCCATCAGCGATGCCGCCGATATGGAAGGCACCCTCAGTCGGATTAGGATAAACCGTCATGGCATCAGTACCGGCTTCCGCAACCGCGCTGCAGTCTTCAATAAATGCTGCGAACCCATTCATTGCGTAAGGGTCATACCAATTTGAATTTTGATATTCAGAAGAACATTCACATGGAACGGTAAGGGTTGAAGTGCCAAAATTGTCGAACACCAAGCCTCCCAGTTCGTCGTCAAGCGCTGGAGGTGTCGGAGCCAATGAGACTGCCGATGTGATGGCCCAGCAATTTCTGAATGCCCAGTCTCCGATGAAAGTGACCGATTCACCTATTGTCAATGTCCCGTCAAGGCCCTGGCAATCGAAAAACGCACTGGGGCCGATGGTCGTCACTGAATTGGGAATGGTAATGTCTCCTTTCAGGTCGTAGCAGAAAGCAAAGGCATTCTCTCCAATGGAAACCAGCGATTCCGGAAAAACGACAGATTCCAATCCGTCGATGCCCCTGAATGCGCAATAGCCGATTGAAGTGACCGTGTTGGGTATGAAGGAGTTTCTGCAGCCCGTAATCAGTTCGTTTGTACTCGTTTCGATGATGGCGTTACAGTCGTTCCGGGAATCATAGAAACTGTTGGCCGGGTCAACGACAATGCTGTCTAATGCGCAATAGCCGAAAGAGTTCCCTCCAAGCGATGTCACGTTACTTGGGATGTACAATGTGCCCGTCAGATTGTCGCAGGAATTAAAGGCATAATCCCCAATCGTTTCAACGGAATTGCCTAATACCAATCCGGTAAGGCCTAAGCAGTACTGAAATGCGCCATACTCAATGGCGGTGACTGAATTAGGAATCACCAAATCGCCAGTAAAGCCCTGACAATAGGAAAAAGCGCCATCTCCAATGGTTGTCACTGTATTCGGAATTGTCAGATCAGTCAGATAAAAACAATACAAGAAGGCGCAGGATCCAATGGCCGTCACGGTATAATCGTTTCCTTCGTAACTCACCGATTCAGGGATGTTCAATTCTCCCGTGGCCTCGTAACCGTTAACATGGCCCGTGACAGTGACAGAAACGCCATCGTCGTTGACCTGATAATTCAAGTTGCCTGCCGTAAAGGTGGTTTGTGCTCTTCCTGTCAAAGCAAGCAGAATAATTAAGATTGACAGTAAAGTTCCTTTGCTAAGTAAAGACTTCTTCATTCCCGTTTTTTATTGATGTTTGTATAACTTTTTATTTTTTCTTATTCCACGCTGCCCTTCTGAATTTCGTGAAGCCCGTCAAACGAAAATTCAAAATGGAACGACGCCGCAAAGTTACAGATTATTCTTTTGTTTGCAACTGTCTCGCGTGAATTATATTCTGAATTCATGTAATAAATGCAACTTTTTGTTAATATTTTCAGTTGACGGTTTAAAGAAATGGGGGGCGCAATAGATCAGAAATCCACCGTCCGCTGACAAAGTTCATTTGGCTGACGGGATAAAGCAGAGAACGCAGCTGACGGCTGCCTGAAACAAAAATAAGCACATTTTCATGTGCTTATTTTGATAATCACTAAATTGTCAGAATGACGAAACGCCTTACTTCACAACATTAAACTGACGGGTTGAGACCCCGTTTTCAGTATCAACACGAAGAATGTACGTCCCCGCTGACAACTGCGACATGTCTATCGAGACCTCGCCGCTTTCCACGGAAGCGTCATAGACGACCTGTCCCAAAGCATTTGTCACCGTAATATGTTTCATGTCAACGCCTTCGACCTTGAGGAGTCCTCTCGTCGGATTCGGATAAACAGCCACATTGACATTATTTTCGTCTAAAGACTGATGTGAAACCACAATGGAAGCCGGCTCCGTCTCACCTTCGGAAGTATAGACTGCCGTCACATGATAGTAATAAGTGCCGGGTTCAACATTGTCGAAATACTCGTAATATGACTGATTCTCAACAGCCGGGACATTGGCTATCAACTGATAGTCACTATCGTTTGGCGAACGATAGACATTAAAACTCTCAAGGTCAACAGGATTATAGGTAAGGCGGATGTCATCGACAGCCAAGGCATACTGATCTGTGCAACCGAAATGACGGAAGCCGATATAAACCTCCTGTCCAGCGTATGCGCTGAGGTCAACGGTGTACTCCAGCCAAGGAGTCTGGTTGAGTTTGTCTGGCATGATTGTCCATTCGCCAACAGTGGTAAAATCGGCATCATCGGTGTTTCCCGTGGTGGAAATTGCCACTCCGAAGTGTTCCTGGCAGTGATAAGCATCGGCTGAGCAGGCCATAAACGAAAGTACCGTGTTGCCCACTATCGGCAATTTAGGCGTAACAATGTAATTGTCAGGCGTATAAGCTATTCCACCATGATCACCGTAGCAGTCTTTCGATTCGGAAATAAGGCAGATATAGCCGCTCGGACATTCCAGACCCTGAACGTGACGCCAATACACGCCGTCACCGTCGGCATCAATAAGCGTCCAGTCCTCGATCATTGTTTCCAAATCCCAGTAAAGGTCTTCAGGAACTTCCGAAGCCGGTGCTTCCGATTTCCACGACAGATTCACGCCGTCCGGATTATACTGAAACGCTCCACTCAGGTCGTATGGAGTTGCAAACTTTGATTGGGCTTTGACCGACACGCCTGCGAGACAAAAAACGCAGGCAAAAAGCAATGATAAAGAAAATTTTCTCATAAAAGTTAGATTTATTAAACAGTTGATTATTAATACTATTATTGACCTTTATTTTCATTTATCCAACGTTGCCCCTCTGAATTTCTCAAAGGGGCAGTCAAACAAAATCAAAAAAAGAAACAATGCCGCAAAGTTACAGATTATTTTCTCATTTACAATGGGCTTGGCGATATTTTTTTTAAAAAATCAAGTTAGTGATAATCTATTGATATCCAGGCTGTTCTGCGTTCGGGTTATACGTGCGTCGAAGGACATATATTTACGATTAAAAATGAACTGTTAAATTACAAAAATGTTAAGTGTTTAAGTGATTTTTTTCATGTACCTTTGCACCGAAAAATTTTGTCATGCCGGAACAGTCTTCTCGTACATACATCGCCATCGACCTTAAGTCGTTCTACGCCTCCGTCGAGTGTGTCGAGCGAGGCCTTAACCCATTGACGACCAATCTCGTAGTTGCAGACGCGAGCAGAACGGAAAAGACGATTTGCCTTGCGGTTTCGCCATCGCTGAAGTCATACGGAATACCAGGCAGGCCACGACTTTTTGAGGTCGTCCAACGTGTCGATTATGTCAATTACGGCAGGAAACTCGAAGCACCTTACAGAAAGCTGACTGGCAAGTCTGTTTCTGATACAGAACTGAAAGCAAACCCGACGCTTGCCGTTGACTATGTCATCGCTCCGCCGAGAATGGCGTATTATATACAGTACAGCACGCGCATCTATAACGTGTATCTGAAATACATCAGTGCCGATGACATTCATGTCTATTCCATCGATGAAGTCTTCATCGACGCGACAAATTACCTTGCACTTCATAAAATGACCGCGCATCAGCTCGCCATGACGATGATACGTGACGTGCTGAAGACTACCGGCATCACCGCTACGGCGGGAATCGGCACTAATATGTATCTCTGTAAAGTCGCTATGGATATTGTTGCAAAACATATACCACCAGATGCCGACGGAGTCCGTATCGCCGAACTCGATGAGATGTCATACCGACGGCAGCTGTGGAACCATAAACCTTTGACTGACTTTTGGAGAATAGGGAAGGGTATTGCCCAAAAACTTGAATATTACGGAATGCACACCATGGGCGACGTGGCTCGTCAGTCGGTTAAAGATGAGGAAATGTTATATAAGATATTCGGAATCAACGCGGAACTGATTATTGACCACGCATGGGGCTGGGAGCCGTGTACGATTGATTACATCAAGAGGTACAAGCCGGAGACCAACTCCATCAGCAGCGGACAGGTGCTGTCAAGCCCATATACTGCGCAAAAAGCGCGTGTCGTCGTCTGGGAAATGACCGACGCGATAGCACTGAACCTGGTTGAGAAACACCTTGTCACCGACCAGATAGTCCTCACGGTCAGCTACGATGCCGAGTCGTTGACAAATCCCAATATCCGTGCCAAATACAGCGGAGAGACCACAACCGACCGCTATGGCCGACAGACACCGAAGCACGCCCATGGCACTGCCAACCTCGACCGTCAGACCTCATCGTCGCGACTAATCACCGATGCGACAATGAACCTATACGATAAAATTGTGAATGAAAACCTGCTGATAAGGTATCTTAATGTGACGGCAAATCATGTCGTCGATGAGTCGAAAGCTGAACGCAGAACTGCCTTCGAAGATATAGACATTTTCACGGATTACGATGAGTTGGAGAAGAGGAAAAAGGTGGAGGAGGAGATTCTCGCAAAAGAACATAAGATGCAGGAGACCATCATCGAGCTGAAGA
>JAKSMZ010000026.1 GCA_024400355.1 Bacteroidales bacterium | reverse complement strand
CTCAACTCTTAAAACTTCAAAACAAAGTGTTCCTTCTTCAGCCTCTCCATCACAAACGCCAGTCCGAAGCTCCAGCAGTCGATGCTCAGGCTCACCTTGTCGCTCTTGCGCAGCCAGTTCCAGTCGGCCTCGTCTTTTTTGCTTCTGTGAATGCCTTTAACCACCATGATGCAGTCATCGGCCTTGAAAACCAATGGGTTGTCATTAACAAATAACTTAAGCCGCCTGTCAAGCTCCTCCTCACGTCCTTTCCTTGGAAGATGCCTCAACACATTGCTGTACAAATCAAAAACAAGAGGCGAATGGAGATGGAAATCTCCTTTCGCCTTTTGCAGATATTTGAAATAACTGACTATCATCGGTTATATCAGCAGAGATTATCTCCCAATCTCCTTTATTCTTTCACGAGCTTCACGACTGATGCGCCGATCTTCGCGAAATAGACGCCGTTGCTGAGTTCTGAGATGTTGACGGTATTCTCGCCGGCTTTTGCCTCAACGCTCATCACCATGCGGCCTGTCACGTCGATGATTTCGACGGTGACATCGTTTTCGGCGTTGAACTTGAAGCAGCTTGTCGCAGGGTTCGGATAGATGCTGACTGCCATTGGGCTGACTTCATCAACTGCATCGAATACTGTGCCATATACCTCAACATTAGTGACTTCCCATGTTGAAGCGGCCGCCGCCGTTGACGTATATCTGAACGCGATATAGAGCTTGTATGAGCCTTCGACATTGAAATCCGCCGCACCTGACTCCTGCCACACATATCCGCCTTCCGACCAAGCGAACTCTGACGTGATGTCCTGCCAGCTGTATTCCGTCGGGTCGCTGACACCGTCGTATTCGCTCGACATCATGACCTTGAGTGCGTCGCCGTCGAAGTTGAAGCAGTTCGAGAAGCTGATTGTCACGTTTTTGTAAGCGCCGTTGCGGAAGAGGTCCGGTGAGATGAGCCAGTCCTCATTCACGTTTGAAGCACCGCTTGCGTAGCCGCTCATCTTGGCGAAAGGAACGTTGTCATAGACAGATGTTGACCATTCCTGCTGGCCAGTGACGTTGTAGGCTGTGAATGGTGCGAGGGCACCGTCGAAGTCAACGTCAAGAAGGCAGTTGGAGTTAGCTGTAGTCGCTGATGCTGTCGGGTATGTGCCGTCGGTCTTATAGTCGATGCCGTCGCCTGTGTTGGTAAACGGGAAGATCGCGAAGTTGTATGTGGTGTTGCCGGCGAGCTGTTTGAACTCGACTTCGGTGCCTGACATCACGTTGAATGCGATATTGCCGTCGGCTGCGTCGATGTCGTTGGCGACCGGTGTGCCGTCAGTCGGGACTGTTATTGTGCCTGTTGAGCCGAGCACGAGGTAGCCTCTCGGCAGCTGTGCGCCTGTCGATGCCGCCCATGCGAGGTTGATGGTGTTGCGGTCGGCCTCAGCCGTGAACTGTGTCGGGTAGCTGCTCGGTTCCGGGTCGAGGGTAATATGGTCTCCGGCCATGAATATGTAAACAGGGGCTGACACATTGGAAGTCGGCTTGTAGCAGCCGAACAGAGGAGAACCGGAATGGTTTATGTTGAAACGCATGTAGCACTGTTCAACGCCGCCGTTCGATGTGAAAACACATGCGCCGTTGGTCATGCTGATTGTCCACTCGCCTTTGCTGTCGAGGTTGGTCTGTGTCTTGAGGTAGTTGCCGCCACCTGCTGCGTAGAGGTAGCCGCTTTTGAGTTCATCGTAGAATGTCCATGCGCCTTCGTTGCCGCCCACAGTGAACTCAAACGGTTCCGTCTCGCTTGTTGCCGAAACCGCCACTGAGGTCGAGATTGAGCTGCCCGTCTGTGTCGTATAGACGGCATGACGGTTGTTTGATTTCTGATACGACATCATGAATGCAGAGTCAGCTGCGTCGTTATAGCCGACTAAAAGAACCTTCGCACCGACATAAAGCTCTGATGTCGATGTCACCATGCTGTAAGTTTTTGTCTGTGCTTTCGCACCAAAGCCCATGACCAATGCCAACAGGCTGAATAATAATAGATTACGTTTCATAAGCGTGTTGTTAATCTTTTAACTTTTATTCTTTAGCTTTAAACTTTTTCCACCGATTTTATCTCAGGAAGAACGCTCTTGATGGTCTTCTCGATGCCGTTTTTCAGTGTCTGCATGCTGTGCGGACAGTCGCCGCAGGCACCTGTAAGGCGCACCATCACGGTCATGTCGTCGGTGAGTTCGACGAACTCCACGCCGCCGCCGTCAGCCTTGAGATAAGGCTCAATCTGTACCAGTATGTTCTTGACTTTCTTTATGATAGTTTCTTTTTCCATGACTAAAGGATTTCTTGGATGATGTTATTTGCGAGTTTGTTGAACGCCGCCGTGACAGGTGAGCACGGGTTGTTGAAGGTGTAAGGCTGGCCTGTGTCGCCTGCGTTCGCCACCTTCTCGTCGATCGGGATCTGTGCGAGGAACGGGATTTCGAGTTCCTTTGCGAACTCACGTCCGTGGCAGTCGCCGTAGATGTAATATTTCTTCTCAGGCATGTCGGATGGCGTGAAGTAAGCCATGTTCTCGACGAGTCCGAGGATTGGGACGTTGACGCCTTTGTGTTTGAACATCATGGCTGCGCGGCGCACGTCGGCGAAGGCCACCTTCTGCGGTGTCGTCACGATGACCGCACCGTCGATATTGTAGTTCTGGGCGATGCAGAGCTGTATGTCGCCTGTTCCTGGCGGCATGTCAACGACCATGAAGTCGATCTCGCCCCAGTCGGTGTCGCCCATGAGCTGTGTCAACGCGCTCGATGCCATAGGTCCGCGCCAGATGAGAGGCTGGTTGGAATCGACCATATTGCCGATGCTCATCAGCTTGATGCCGAACTTCTCGACAGGCACCATGATGGTCTTGCCATCCTTGTCGTAGCATTCAGGCTGTGTGCCTTCCGTGCCGAACATGATCGGCACCGACGGCCCGTAGATGTCGGCATCGAGCAGACCTACGCGAAAGCCCTGCAACGCGAGGGCGATGGCGAGGTTCGCCGAGACTGTCGATTTTCCGACGCCGCCCTTGCCTGAAGCGACGGCTATGATATGATGAACCTTGGTGAGGTTGTTCGGGATCTCCTCCGCGATGATGTCAACCTTGACACCCTTGAAAGCCTCCTCCAAAGCACTTTTTGCCGAATCAATCAAAAACTGGTTTTTCTCATCACCGAGTTTTTCAAAATAAAGATGGAACCGAATGAGGTCAACGCCTGTTTCAAGTTCCTTAACCATTTCTAAATCAACGATGTTACTTCCTTTAGGGAAATAAACAACGTTTTTCAGGACTTCAATGACATTCTGTTTTGCTGGTATCATAACGTGAAAATTAATCTGACCTTTAAAAAGATTGCAAAGATACAAATTATTTCAAATGACGCACAAAATATTTAAAACTTTTGGAGACGCGTTGCGGTGCGTATCTGCATTCTGAAACGTCATTCTCTGTTTTTCGAGTCGATCAGGATGGTGACGGGTCCGTCGTTGATGAGTTCGACCTGCATGTCGGCGCCGAACTCGCCGCTCAGGACGTTAAGGGCAGACACTTCGGCTAACCGTTTGAGGAACATTTCATAAATTGGAATCGCGTGTTCGGGCCGTGCTGCGCGGATGAAGCTCGGGCGGTTGCCTTTCTTCGTCATCGCGTGAAGCGTGAACTGACTGACAACAAGGAACTCACCACCCACCTGGCCGATGTCGAGGTTCATCGCTCTGTTTTCATCTTCAAAGATGCGCAGTTTCGACACTTTCTGGCAAAGCCATTCCACATCATCTTGACTGTCAGCGTCTTCGACACCGAGAAGAATCATCATTCCTTTTCCTATCTCCGACTTCAGAACGCCTCCGACAGTCACCGAAGCACGTGAAACACGTTGAATTACAAGTCTCATTTTTAAAATTTTTGCAAAGATAGTGATTTTTAAAATTCTCAAATTCAAAACACTCTCATTTGTAAAAATTATGTAATTTTGCAGCCATTATGGAAACAAAAAGACAACAGAAAATTTCCAAGCTAATCCAGAAGGAACTTGGTGATATATTTCAAAGAGAAATAAAGACGCACGGCAACGTAATGATCACAGTCACAAAGGTTAACGTCACTTCTGACATGTCGTACGCACGTATTTACCTGAGCATTTTCGGGCCTGGTCACGAGGCGAAAGCCAACGTCGTGAAAGAGGTCAACGAGATGAGCCGTTACCTCCGCGGACTCCTTGGCGGCCGCGTCGGGAAACAGCTCCGCATCATCCCCGAACTGCAATTTTTCGAAGACGACTCACTCGACTACATCGAGAACATCGACAACCTGCTGAGAAGTTAAGAGATGAGAGAGAAGCGTTAAAAGAGAAAATGAAGTTATCGTTATTCATAGCACAGCGTTATCTTCTCGCGAAGAAAAGCCACAACCTCATCAACATAATCACTTGGATATCAGTAATAAGTGTTGGTGTGGCGGCTTTCGCAATGATATTCGTGCTGTCGGTGTTCAACGGCTTCAACGTGGTCATCTCCGACTCTATTCACAAGTTCTCGCCCGACCTGCGGGTCACTGCCGTGAAAGGCAAGACCGTGAACCTTCGGGAGTTTCCTTTTGACAAGATAAAAAACGTGAAAAACGTTGATTATGTGCTGCCTACGATTACCGAAGACGCGCTTTTCCGCAATGCCGAGAAGCAACAGATCGGGCAGGTCAAAGGCGTGCCTGACGAGTATGAAAACATTGACCGCATCAACGGCACGATGTTAGGCAACAAAGGGTTCCGGCTTCACAGAGATGAGGTCAACTTCGGGACACCTGGCACGGGTATGGCATATTTCCTCGGGATAAACCCCAACAGGCCTTACACCGTGGTGCAGGTATATGTGCCACGACGCGGCAACGCCTCTTCATTCAACATCGAGAACAGCTTCAACACCGGACAACTATATGTCAATCAATGTTTTTCAACACAACAGGAAGTTGACGACAAGCTCATCCTCGCGCCGTTCCGGTGGCTCTCCGACCTCATGGACTACGACAGCCTCTCGTCAGATGTTGAGGTCTTCATTTCGGCAAACGGCAACAACGCCACACGAAAAACCAGCGCGGCGAAGAAAGAGATACGCAAGATCCTTGGACCGGAGTATAAAGTCGATGACCAATACGAACAGCAAGCTACTCTCTATAAAATGATGAAGTCGGAGAAACTCGCTGTATATCTGATACTTACATTCATCCTGATAATGGCGACATTCAACGTCACAGGCTCGCTTTCGATGCTCATCATTGAGAAGAAGAAAGACACCGGCACGCTGCGTGCCATGGGTGCCGACAAGAACCTGATACACAACATCTTCCTCAACGAAGGGACGCTCATCTCCATCGTCGGTGGCATCATCGGACTTCTGTCAGGCATCGTGGCTGTGCTGCTGCAACAGTACGTCGGCATCATCCGTCTCGGTGACGGCACCGGAAGCTATATCGTTGATTATTACCCTGTTGCTCTTAAACTGACAGACATCATCGTTGTGTTTGTCACAATAAGCGTGATAGGCGGTATAGCGGCATGGACGACAGCAAGGCTGGCAATGTCAAAAATGTGCCCCGAAGATTAGCCACAGATTGAACGCAGATTTTGGCAACAAATCACATGGATGTTTTTTCCGAGATGTAGTTTTCACCTGACGGATATATGTTGAACGAGTTGATATACAAGGCCAAATCTGAAAATTTCTCAGCCACAGGCCGAGAAATCATGACCTCATATATTTTCATTTTTATGCAAGTCGTGGTATGCGTTTATCAATAATTTTCTATACTCTTCCAATGTTACAGCCCCTTCTAATTCTTTGGTTGTCATTGGATCAGCCACAGTCCTCACGCGGCCATCCGCATGTCTTTTGACTGTCATCTTTGAAATTGTTCTGCTATGTTCAAACATGTTTTTGATTCTTTGAAATTTTTGCAAAGGTACACATAAAATCTTTATTTTGTTGCGTCATTAAAGATTTTTTTAATGTTACTCCCTGTTCAACATGTTGGTCAGCTCAACGAACTCGGCGACAGAAAGTTGCTCCGGACGTTTGTTGAATATTTCGTTGTCAATGATTTCCGTCGGAATGAGCGTGCGCAGAGAGTTGCGCATCGTCTTGCGCCGCTGGTTGAAGGCTTGTTTCACGACTGTCACGAAGAGCTTCTCGTCGCAGCCGAGTTCCTTCACGCCGTTGCGTTTCAGCCTTATCACCGCCGACTTCACCTTGGGCGGCGGGTTGAACACGTTTTCATGCACGGTGAACAGATATTCGATGTCGTAATACGCCTGAAGCAGCACGCTCAGGATGCCGTATGTCTTGCTTCCGGGTCCGGCGGCTAAACGCTCCGCCACCTCTTTCTGAACCATGCCCACCGACTCCGAAACACAATCACGGTATTTCAGGATCTGGAAGAAAATCTGCGATGAAATATTATAAGGGAAATTACCAATAACGGCAACGTCTTTTTTCTCGCACTCGGCAGCGGGAACGTCATTGCGACCGAGCGCAGCACGTGGAGCGGCTTCTGTTGTCCGTTGTCCGTTAGCATTCATAGCCGCGATGTCGTATTTCAGGAAATCGCCGAAGACAATGTGTCCGTCAAGCATCGGGAATTTCTTCATCAGATAGTCAACCGACTCGCCGTCAATCTCAACGACTTGCAGTTTATCTAATTGGTCTTCAATGATATACTGTGTCAGCACGCCCATTCCCGCGCCGACTTCAATGACCACGTCATGGTCTTTAGACATCGCCTCGACGATGTTTCTCGCGATGTCGAGGTCAACGAGGAAATGCTGTCCCAAAGCTTTTTTCGGCTTGACGGCGTTAACTTTTGTGTAGTCTCCCATATTTTTCATTTTAATTCATCACGGAGGCGACGGTAGTTTTTCCGCGCCTGCGCCACATATACCGAGGCGGTGTAATAATCGAACAATCTTGCGTAGCACTCCATCGCGTCAGCTTTTCTGTCGAGCTGATTCTCAAGGAGTTGTGCGTCTTCCATCAGTGCTTCGTCGGCGAGATAGCTGTCTTGATACCCTTCAAAAACGCGGTGGTAGAGGCTGTCGGCTATGACGAAATCGCCTGTCGCGCGTGCCATCTTCGCCTTTCTGTAAAGCAGATTCGGCATACTCACCTCATTCGGGTTATAAGCGTTTATCGAGTCAAGCATCTGATTAGCAAGGTCATAGCGATGCTGATAGATATAATAGTCGGCTTTGGCGAGACGTCTGAGCGCGAGTGTGTCGTATTCAAGGTTGTCGGTTATCGTGAGCGAGAGTGTCATGGCATCGTTGGCGACAAGTTTCGAGGTGGCTGCCTTCAATATGCCGAGCGCGGCCTGTGCCCATTCGAACTCCCCGATGAAATAACGCAGCTGTCCGTTCTTGAACCTCGCCTCGTGCGCTATCGGGTCGTTCTTCATCGACTTCTCAACCTGCGAATACAGCAGTGTAGCCTCCCACACCTCATCCTTATATAAATATATGTCGGCGAGTTCCATCTTCAGCGCGGCATTGTCGGCTGACAGGAAACCGAGCTGCAAGGCATTGTTTATCAACACAATTGCCTCATCGGGACGGTCAAGCTCGTAGGCGAGGATGTGCGCCTGCACCGTCATCAGCGGCTTAGTGTCGCGGTAAAAGCCAATCTCATCAAACACCTTTGTCATCTCACCCGACAGCTCCTCGTAAAACTGCCTGTCATGACCGCCTTCCGCAACGGCTTTCTTATACCGGTTTTCCAACAGTCCGACCTTTGACTCGACATAAAACACGCCCTGATGCGACTTCTCCGCCACATACTCAAAGCCGTCGATGGCGATGTCAAACTGTTGATTATCAGAAGCTATATGACAGATATTCAAGATTTCATTCTCATAATCACCTTTTCTCCTGTCGAGTGCCTTGAGCTGCATCAGCGTCAGGTCGTATTCCTTCTGCTGAAGCGAAAACCACATCAAAAGTTGCGAAAACTCCTCATTCTCAGGGTTTTCCTGCGACTTCCCGAGCAACGCCATCCTCATTACATCACTCACGTTGCCGTTCACATCGTACATCAGAAGCACACGAAACTGATTCTTCACGTTGTCGTAATGCCTCGGATCTTCCTGTAAAGCAAGCAGATAGTATTTTATTGTGTTGTCAAAATCGAGAATCGAGTTGTAAATGTAGGCTTTTTCAGTGTAAAAATTATACTGGATAATGCTGCTTTTCGCGCCTTTGTCGTACAACGCTATGGCTGCATCGGTGAAGTTACGCTTTCTCAAAAGATTGGCAACCTCAACAATCGAATTTCTGTTTTCCGGAACGTCTTTAACGATCTTCGCGACATACTTGCCGGCCTTGTCATTCTCACCGTTTTGGGCATAGACGTATGCGAGGTCAACGTGCGACTTCCACGCCGTCGGGTTGGATTTCAGGAATGGCTTGAGCTGGTCTTTGGCTTCTTCATAATTGCCTGTAAGTAACAGACAGTCAATGTAACTGTGAAAAAACTGCGACTTCTTCGTGTCTTTATAAAGCCGTTCAAACAGGTCGGCGGCCTTTTCATAATCTTTCTTGTTATAAAACTCGTAGGCGAGCTGTTCGTTAGTCCTTACAGTCGGGTCCTTGCCGCCTATAAGCACTTGTGCATCAACATTATATGAGACAATAAATGACATTGCGAGAAACAATGTCATTGTCATAAAACGTATCTGCCGGGGAATCCGCATCATTTCACGAATTTCTTTGCGAATCGTCCTTGTTCGTCGAATTTCTCCTGGAAATAATCCACCTGTGCCTCAAGCATTTTCAGTGCGGCTTCTTCATCAGCAATGTATTTCGTCACCTTTTCTGCGTCAAGGATGCCTGTATCGACATCATCTTTCAGGTTTGAGAGTTGCTGGCGCGAGTAGCTGATGTCACCGGTCATTATCGGGTGCATTGTCTCAAACTGCTGCAGATACTGTTTCATCAGGAACAGGCCCTCGCCGTTCTCCTCTGTCGGCGGCATCACCGTATCGAGGGCCATACATTTTCCAATGAGGGCGTTAAAATCCTCATTATAAAGAACTTCCAAATGTTTCTCAGCCTTTGACAGCCGTTTCTGCATTGAGACGATCTGGTCTGACGGCGACTTGGATGTGCAAGCCGCCATCAGAAACAGAGCTGTTACTGTTAATATTTTACTTAATGATTTCAAAGCCTGTGTATGGTTGAAGTGCCTTAGGAATTAAAATGCCGTCTTCTGTCTGGTTGTTTTCGAGCAACGCCGCCACAATTCTCGGCAATGCCAATGCGCTGCCGTTAAGAGTATGAGCCAGCTGTATGTTGCCGTCTTTGTCTTTGAACCTGAGTTTCAATCTGTTAGACTGGAAGGTCTCGAAGCAGGAAACTGAGCTGACCTCAAGCCAGAGTTGCTGTGCCGCCGACCACACCTCGTAGTCGTATGTCATGGCCGATGTCCAGCTCATGTCGCCGCCGCAGAGACGCAGCACATGGAACGGAAGCTCGAGTTTGCGGAGCAGGTTGGCGACGTGTTCTTTCATCGCCTCGAGGCGTTCGTATGAGTTGTCGGGATGAGCGATCTCGACGATCTCCACCTTATCGAACTGATGCAGACGGTTGAGGCCGCGGACGTTCTTGCCCCATGAGCCGGCTTCGCGGCGGAAGCAGTTGGAGTAAGCCACCGTCTTGATCGGCAACTGGCTTTCCTGAACGATCTGGTCGCGGAAGATGTTCGTCACCGGCACCTCGGCTGTAGGGATCATATACATCTTATCTAACGGGACGGCGTACATTTGTGCTTCTTTATCAGGGAGTTGGCCTGTCGCGTATGCCGATGCCTCGTTCACGAGAATCGGAGGCTGCACCTCGAAGTAACCGTCGGCGACCGCCTCATCGAGGAAGAAGTTGATGAGGGCGCGTTGCAGACGTGCGCCTTTACCTTTATAGAACGGGAATCCTGCGCCTGTGACCTTGTTACCGAGTTCAAAATCAGCGAGTTGATATTTATTGAGAAGCTCCCAGTGAGGAAGTGCGTTCTTCGGGAGTTCCGGCATCTTGCCCTCTTCGCTGACGACGAGGTTGTCGGCGGCAGTCTTGCCACGTGGGACAAGGAGGTTCGGGGTGTTCGGTATCTCCACCAACTTACTGTTAATCAAGCGTTTCACCTCTTCGAGGCGTTCGCTTTTCACTTTTGTGAGTTCTTTAAGCTCAGCGACGCGGGCTTTCAGTGGGGCGGCTTCGGCAGCCTTGCCCTGCTTGCAGAGGTCACCGACCTGACGCGCGATGCTGTTGGCTTCGGCCAAAGCCTCGTCGTTTTCCTGTTGTGTCTTACGGCGTTCGTCATCGAGGGCAAGAATCTCATCAAGCAGTTCAAAACGTGTGAAGTTCTTGATACTCAGACGATTGATACATTCTTCTTTATGTTCTCTGATATAAGGAATTGTTAACATGGCTATATAAAAATTTTGCGTGCAAAGGTAACAAAAAACTTTATTTCCTGATTACCTTTTTCATTATTTTTAATTAACGTGAGTTCGATGAAAACATCACGATGTATGATGATTGTTTATTTTACAATCATTTTTCTTAAAACGACCATATCATCCATCACAATGCGTAAAAAATACACTCCAGCACGACGGTTGGACATGATGTATCTTCCGCCATCATTGCGTATGGAAACTGGTTTTCCCATTGCATCAAACATACTGACATCAATTTGACCTTCCTCTGTGTTTTCTCCACACCGAATGTAAAACGACCCGTCATTCGGATTCGGAAAGACATCTATGTCATTTTGATTTGCCAACGACATCGAAGGATAAAAATCAACTTCTTGCATTTCTGTGTCTTCACTGCGGTTTTTATCCATGTCATTGTCGTCACACGACTCACATTCATCAATATATGACACGAAGTGTGAGCCTTCCTCTGCATGGAAGCCGTCTTTAAGTATCACTTTCTTGTGTGCCACGTATTCATTGCTCTCGCCATTGTAAATCGTCCTATACATTTCATCCAAATTGGAGTCACGCCCCACACTCTCAATTACGCTGAATGTCCTCGGCACTGCCGTTGATGTACTAAAATGCATGTTAATCTTATAATATTTCTCCAATTTCATTGAATAGTCGCAATACGAGTCGTTACTGTAAGGATAAATATTGAACACAGCCTGCTGTCCGGAATTAAAATTATTATCTCCAAATGTCAGCGAAGACAGAGACAACCAATAATGATTATATATTCCATTCCATCCCCAATTGAAATGGAATGTGTTATCGCTTCTATATCCGTCACATACAAACGCATGACCCTCACCAAACACTCCATCACTGCCAGAATACAGAATCGGCCACTTGTTGTCCAAATCATGTTTGACATCATCACACCACGTCCTTTGATGCCAAAACTTCCGTCTGAGATCAGCACCATTATAGCCGAAGCGTTCGTCCAATGCCTTTCTTGCATCTTTAGTATAAGCCCCTGACTGGCAATCTCCGTCCACACAGTAATCCATATCCGCTTCAATCCCGCATTTTCGCATCAGCCATGCGACTGCATCCCTCTCTTTTATATAATTTGGATGAGTTATGCTTAATGAATCAGGCATATTGCACCAATCGAATTGGCGCGAGCCATAAGACGGCTGATATACAGGATGTTTCCAGTAATTCATTATCTGTGCCATGGCTGTGGCCACACAACCAGTTGGACAATGTTCATTACACGCACTGCCTGTCTCTGTCACATAGTAGTTGTATGCATTGTAATCAATGTTGTACTTATCATTAGAAAAACTTTGCCCCCACTTGGTTTTTATCAGCGGACTGACAACATCCACGATGCCAACTTTATTTTTGTTGAATTTCATCAGTTCATTCCAGTCAGTTTCGTGCCATAGGGTGATTGTGTCGGTGGCGAAACAGATTTCTATCTGTTCAATATATTCCTCTATCATTGACTGAAGTCCTGGCGGGACCATGTCAAATTTATCGAGGATTGTTTCATCATCGTCGGAGAAGTTATATCCGAGTACCGGCAGGCATGCCTTGCTTCCTGACAGCAGCACACTGTGGTTGTCGTTGAATTTCACTTCATAGATGAGAGTGTTCCCTCTTGATTCGTACGTATTAATTGTGCTGATGTCGTGTTCTGAATACATCCGCCGGTTGTATCTCATGGTATTCAGCGCGGCGGTCCTGGCTTCGGCTGGCGACACCTGCTGCTGCGACTTGCCTGCTGTCTGCAACAAAACCAGCAATATCATTAGTGGCAATATCTTTTTCATGGCTGATTATTTTTGAAGTAAATGTCTTTTGCACTTGTAAGCATTATAGAAGGGGTGAGGTAGTAACAGCCCATGATATCACCACCATAGGCACACATCAGACCTTTAACGAAACAGGTGTCAGAATAGCTTGAACTGTCCAAAACACGCACAAGAGAGTCTCCACCGCTGCCACTCATAACCATCGAGATATCGATTTCAAGTTTATTTGCACTGGTGCATTCTAAATATATATTTTGAACCTCTGAAAACGATGTATAATCATCGTACAAGTACTTTGATATTCTCCCATAGCATCGTATTGTGTCACCAGCCCAAGAACGAACATCTGCATCGTCATATGTTCTTTCCCTATGGCAGTTGTACCATATAGTATAGGTGTCATTCCATCCGTCCCAGTTTATTGGTTTCAAGTCGGCAGGTTTAACGGTCTCATTGCAATTCGGGTTGTGGCATCCATCGCAAAGTTTCCTGCATGAGCACAGCAGCGTAGCAGCCGCCAATAGAACAACTATTAATCTTGTTTTCATTTCTGTTCTCCTTTCAGTTCATTTATTTGTTGCTGAAGTTCAATGACATAAAGTGTAAGTTCTTCGATTTTCTTCAGCAGGATTGCGTTCATTTCGCCGACTTTGATACCACCGTCTTCCATTTCTTTTGCAGATGGCACACCTGGAAGATGCCGCTCGTCTTTCACATAACTTCCAAGATCCTCAAGGCTTGCAAGTTTGTATTCGGGGTCAAACACGTAGTCGGGCCAGTCTTCGTCAAGTTTTGAGACAATCAACTCCTTTGCCAGAATTGTTCCATTCACGGAAAGTTCTTGCGACGGCGTTGAGGTCCCGATTCCGACTTTGTTGTTTCTGTCAAGGAATATTCCACCATCATCCTTGCAGTTCACCAACCTGAAACCATTCAGGTGAATGTTTTTTTCCGCAACATGGTTTCCCATATTGTCTTTTATGGAATACAAATTCATCGCTTCCAGACGGCCTTCATTGTTTACACATACCATTCTCTTTGTTGTATCGCCGGATAATTCTGTTAGTATGACCGATCTGTTAACCTGCAGGGATCCTCTCACCACCATTTCCCTTCTTGGCGTGAATATAAAGTCATTGGAAATGAAGTTCATCGATGTTTGTGATTCGAAGTTGAACCCTCCGGCTGTGAAGTTCATGGTATTGCTGCCGGTAGCAACGGAAATTTTATTATTTTTATTTTGGAAACATACCGCCGCCTCGAAACCCGCCTGCGACTGGAGCAGTATGTCTGCGTCCTCACCAAAGCCATTGTGTTTGTCAGCCTTGATATGAAGCTTCGCACTCGGCTCGATGCCCGTGACATTGCCTATCGCCACCTTGCCTGTTCTGTTCTTCCCTGGGGCGGAGAAAACAGTCATTGTCGGCAGGTTGCTGTCGAATCCGAGAGCTATGACCCTTGTCCTGTCAACTACCATCCTGTCGGTGTTGTCATAGCCTCTTCCGATGGCGACACTACCACCAGATACAGTCAGGTATGTTCCGATTGCCGTTGCGCCAGCGTCCTGTGCTGTCACAAAATATCCCAACGCCAATGAGTGATTTCCGTTTGCAACGCAACCCTGACCGTATGAGAACGAAGACCTCGCACTGTAGCCTGTGCGCGATGACCATCCTCCCGCAAATGAATATTCACCATTTGATACGCAGCCGTCACCAATGGCCGATGAAAATTTGCCGGCATTTTGGCAATTCTGGCTGTTATAATTTATCTGTGCATGCGCAATACTTCCGGCAACCAATAATGCTGTCAGCGCAACTGATTTCAATATGTTCTTTTTCATGATATTTATTTTTTAATGAATTTACCTATCTTATTTTCTGAATTGTCTCCGCTGACTTGGTAGATGTACATCCCGCTGCTTAATTCTGAGATGTCAATCTCGTTGTCGCCCTTGGAGACGTTTTTCTCGAGGAGTCTCCTCCCTTGGATATCCGTAATGGACAGTGTGGCGTTTTCATCAATATTGAGATGAAGTGCATCTGTGGCTGGGTT
>JAKSMZ010000025.1 GCA_024400355.1 Bacteroidales bacterium | reverse complement strand
GGCCTTGCAGACATTCCTCGAATCTCGGCAGGAACATCCCGTGGCCGAAAATGCCCTCAAGCGGATGTTCTTTCGTGGCCTGGTCGATGACCTCGCCTTCAATCGTGTCGTTGTGCAGTGTGTAGGTCAATGTGACCACTGTGTTGTTAGCTACTTTCATTTTACTGATGTGGAACTGCTACGCAGTTCGTTTTTTAATGGTTAATAATATTTTAAATTCCTAAATTTCCTAAAATTCCTAATCAACTCAATCACCTAATTACCTAATCTCCTCCAAACACCTTCCTCAAGACCCATTCAATCGTTATCAATCCTAAAATGCTGAAAAACAGCCATTTGAGATTAATCAAATCGTCAAATCTTGTCTCTTCCCTCGAAATTGATGTGATGCGCGTGTCGTCATCCAAATCTTTTTCAAGTTGTTGAATGTCAGTGATATAATAATATTTGCCGCCGGTTTGTTCTGCAATCAGTTTCATTCTGTCGGTCTTAGCCGTGAGGTCTTGCGCCTCAATGCCGAGCGCGACGACGGTGAAGCTGCCTGTGGCGGAATACTCGACACCGCCGAGGCTTGCCGAGGCGGTGTAGGTGTAAACACCGTCGGGAAGAATCCCGATGTTCAGACTGTAATTGACATCGCCCTTCGCGAAGACGTAGTCGTAAACTTTTTTCGTCTGCTTGCCGGTAATCCTTATGTGCAGGTCAGGCTCGTTGACAAGCTCACGGCTCGGATTGCGCAATTCCGCCGTGAAACCGACAGACTCTGTGTTTGTGTATCTGTCTTTGTGATTGACAGTCAGCTCTTTGCTTCTTTCTGTCAAAAGATATTTCACCGTCTTGCTGAAAATCTCGTTAAAGCCGTCATGATTTTTGTGATGATAATATTCGTAAAGTTTCCATCGCCAACAACCTGTGCCGAATAAAACAGCCATCTTCCTGCCATTCTCGTCATTCGTGAATGACATCAAAGGATTTGGTGTCTGTAAATCCATGATATTCATAAACATCATGTCGTCATGATGCGCCTTGAATGCTGTTTCATAATGCGGAAGCGATAACGGAGGATACGAACTTAACTCATTCTTTATGTTTGAATTGACTGTGAAAAGCCCGAAATTGCTGTTGTATCTCGCCTTGATGTCAAGATTCGAGCTGACGGCACCTTTCTTGATTTCAAGGGCATTCTGCGAGCCGTTGAAATCGTTGATGTCTGTTGAAGACCCGATGACTGCAAGTGCCGGCAACTCCTTTGTGTCTATGCCATTGATTTCTTCTGGAATTGGCAACTGATGGACAATCAATAGGTTATACTTGTTTCCAGAGAGGTTTTTGTCATTCTCTTTTTCAAAAATTGTTTCAAACTCAAAGTGGTCTCCGAGTGCCGACTTTATTGCCGCAATGTCGGGATGTGGCGATTTTGCGTAACACAAAACATTGTATTTCTTGTCGATGACTTCCACGAAAATACGTCGCGAATTGTTAAGCAACTGTGTCTCTTTTTCAAGTCCATCTATTTGAATGTCAATCTGTTTTATGCCTTCACCGCCTGGCGTGATGTTGAAGTCGAGTGTCTTCGAGAAGCTGTTGCTGCTGACGGGCACTGTCGCGTTTCCGACCTCTGCGCCATCCATCTTGACTGTCGCTGCCATCATTGAACCTTTTGCGTTTTTCGCGTTGACGGTTATTCTCAGCGGAAACGACATTGAAGCCGGAACAGATTTGTTGTATCTCACATCCTGAATCATCAAATCAGGGTGGTTGACGGTGTCGCCAAGCGTTACCGAATAAATCGGAAAAGGGAAGCTTTCGGTACTGTATTCTGGCTCAACACCTTGATTTACAATGCCGTCTGAAAACAATACAACGGCACCGACGTTCCTCTTATAATAAAGTCGCTTTATCGTATTCAACGCCTCACTGATATCGGTGCTGTTTCCTCCGAACTCAAAAGTCTCGATGTCGTAGTCTTTTTCAAATGTATTACACAGAGAATCAACGATTTGTGGCAGTTCATCCTTGTAAAAAACGGAGTCTCTCGTCATCGTCACTGATGCTGACTCGTCTCGTGCGAAAACAATGATAGGCTGTTCTGTCTTACTGGTTTTCTGTTTGATATAAGGATTGAAGAAAAGCATCATCACAACAGCGACGACAATAAATCTCAACGCAAACAACATTGCAGTTAGCGTTTTGCCGTAATGTTGTCTGCGGTTGAAGAGATAAAGCAGTCCCGCGTATGCGAGGCCAACTGCTATTGCGATGATTATCAGTGACATATTACATGTTCATTCCGCCATCGACAGCGATGACCTGACCGGTGACGTAGGCCGACATATCGGAAGCGAGGAACAGCGCGATGTTGGCGACATCCTGAGTCGTGCCGGCGCGTTTGAGCGGTATCGCCTGCGCCCATTGTTTCTTGATTTCCTCCGGAATGTCTTTTGTCATGTCTGACTCGATGAAGCCAGGCGCGATGGCGTTATTGCGGATGTTGCGCACGCCCATTTCCTTCGCCGCCGACTTGGTGAAGCCGATGATGCCTGCTTTCGATGCCGCATAGTTGCACTGGTTGGCGTTTCCGGCGCAGCCCACCACGCTGCTCATGTTGATGATGCTGCCGTGATTCTGCTTCCACATTATCATCTGCACGGCCTTCGTGTAGTTGAAGACAGACTTCATATTCACGTTGATGACCGCGTCCCACTGCTCTTCGGTCATGCGTTTCAAAGCCGTGTCCTTGGTGATGCCCGCGTTGTTGACCAAAATGTCGATGCGGCCGAAGTCTTCCATGATTTTCGCAATCACATTCTGCGTGTCTTCGTAGCTTGCGGCGTTGGCCGGATAAGCCATCACTTTCACCCCAAGAGCGGCAATCTCATTACGGGTCTCTTCGACCATCTCGTTGATTATCAAATCTGTAAATGCGATGTCACAGCCTTCAGCCGCAAATGTTAATGCTATTGTCTTTCCAATGCCGCGACCAGCTCCTGTGATAACGGCGACTTTTCCCTGTAATAGATTCATTGCTTAAATTTTTGCTGCAAAAATAATAAAAACTTGATTGCGATGTTGTGTATTTGTCTATCTTTGCACAAAATTATCTGTATGAAAATTGGATTCGATGCTAAACGTGCGCTGTTCAATCATCGTGGCCTTGGAAACTATAGCCGCGATACAATCAGAATTGTCGCACAAAGTCATCCGAACGATGAGATTCTGATGTTTTCTCCGAAGAGTGAACCTCTGATACCGTTTGATTATCCAAAAAACTGCAAGATAATAGCTCCTTCCGGTATCTTCGGGAAATCAATGCCATCGTTGTGGAGGTCGAGTTTTATGTATAAGACAATCAATGAGATGGATGTTGATGTTTATCATGGTTTGAGTCATGAGCTGCCATTTGGAATAGAGAAGACGAGGGTCAGGAAGGTGCTTACGATGCATGACTTGATTTTCGTGAAATATCCACAGATGTTCCCGTATTTCGACAGGAAAATGTACAACATAAAATACCGTCACAGTTGTGATGCCGCCGACCATATCATAGCGGTAAGCGAGCGGACAAAACGCGATCTGATGGAGTGCTGGAATATTGACGAAAGTCGCATATCTGTTGTGTATCAAGGATGTAACCCGAGATATTTGAATGTGGTTTCTGAAGCGGAAAAGGCTGAGGTGAGGAGAAAATACAATCTTCCGGAAGGTTTCGTTTTTAACATCGGTGCCATCGAAGAAAGGAAAAACCAAGTGCGTCTGATTGAGGCGGTCGCTCGTCTGAAGGATGTCCCGCTTGTCATAGCCGGAAGGAAGTCGAAATATCAGGAGGAGCTTGAAAATGCGGTGATGTCGGCTGATGTGCGCGACCGTGTTTTCATTGTCAATAATATTGAAACCGATGACTTGCCGGCACTGTATCAGTCGGCGGCCGTGTTTGCATTCCCGTCGCTTTTTGAGGGATTCGGCATTCCGGTTCTTGAAGCACTTCATAGCGGACTGCCAGTCGTTGCCGCGACAGGCAGCTGCCTTGAGGAAAGCGGAGGCCCCGGCTCAATGTATGTTAATCCGAAAAATGTGGAAGAAATAGCGGATGCTATTAACAAAGTGTTGTGTGACAGTGAATTAAGAGAAAAAATGCGGGTTGCAAATGCCGGACATCTTGATAAATTCAATGATGAGAGCATTGCAAGACAGTTGAATGATATTTACAAAGGTTAATGATTATGAATACTTTTGAAGAAGAAGTCGAATTGTGCGTCAAACTTTTGAAAGAGGGTAAGGTCTTTGTGTATCCGACAGATACGATTTGGGGCATCGGCTGTGACGCCACGAATGTCAAGGCTGTTGACAGGATTTTCAAAATCAAAAACCGTCCGTCTGGACAAGGCCTGATAATACTCGTGGACTCCATCGAGCGGCTTAAAGACTACGTCGTTGATCCGTCACCGGTTGCGGCCGATCTGATAATGGCAGCAAAAAATCCGCTGAGCATCGTTTTTAAACAGTCGAAAGGGCTGGCGAAAAACCTTTCATCAGACGGAAGTGTCTGTGTGCGAGTGACTTCCAATGAATTTTGCAAGGCGGTGATAAGGAAACTCGGCGCCCCGATAACATCGACGTCGGCAAATCTCCATGGTGAACCGTCGCCGGCGAATTTCGCCGACATCACTGAAAACATGAAACAGTCGGCTGATTATGTCGTGAGTTTGTACCATGATGTCGTTGTTAAACCTAAAGCATCGACAATCATTAAAATCAAGGAAGACAACACGTTTGATGTTTTGAGAAGCTGAGATTAGGTGATTAGGTGTTCAGTGGTTAGGTAATTAGGTGGGAGAACCGCGTAGCGGTTCCATATCCGTAGAAAAAAAACGTGAAAAATGAAAAGGATATTTTTAATTGTTATTTTATTGGTATTCAATTTGTTGTGCAGTGCACAGCAGCAGAATAAAGAAATGGTTGCAGCGACGTCGCAGAAAATGGCGACGACGATGTATTTGATCGAGAATTTTTATGTTGACAGCGCGGATATGTCTAAGCTGACAGAAGAGGCTATCGTGGCGATGCTCAAAGAGTTAGACCCGCATTCGGCGTATATTTCAGCCAAGGATGTTCAGAAAACCAACGAGCCTTTGGTCGGCAGTTTCGAGGGCATCGGGGTGACATTCCAGCTCCTGCGCGACACGATCCTCGTGGTGTCGCCTGTCACGGGCGGCCCGTCCGAGAAAGTCGGCATCATGGCGGGCGACAGGATCATCAAGATTGACGGCGAAGACGCATTCGGAAAGAAGGTCAACAATGACTTCGTGACGAGCCATCTGCGCGGCAAGAAAGGTACGAAAGTGATGCTCTCCATAAAACGCGGCAATGAGTCTGAACTCATTGATTTTGAGGTAATAAGAGATAAGATCCCATTGAACAGCATTGATGCGGCATTCATGCTCACAAAAAATATAGGTTACATCAAGCTCGACCGCTTCGCACAACAGTCAACGGAGGAGTTTGTCGAGGCGTTGATGAAACTCAAAAAACATGGACTGAGGTCGTTGGTTCTCGACTTGCGCGGTAACTCAGGTGGTTACCTGCAAACGGCGATAGGCCTTGGCAATGAGCTGCTTGGAAGCGGCAAGACGGTTGTCTTCACTGAGGGACTGAAGAGTCCTAAACAGGTCTTCGACACCGACAGGAACGGCAGCTTCCGCGACGGGCGGCTTGTGGTTCTGATCGACGAAGGAAGTGCTTCGGCAAGCGAGATCGTCTCCGGCGCGATTCAGGATTGGGACAGAGGCGTCATCATCGGACGCCGCTCGTTTGGCAAAGGCCTGGTGCAACGGCCGTTCACACTTCCCGACGGAGCTGTGATAAGACTCACTACGGCGCGTTACCACACCCCGACAGGACGCTGCATACAGCGTTCCTACGAAGACGGTGTTGAAGAATATCACAAGGAAATGCAGAAACGTCTCGAACATGGCGAATATTTCCACGCTGACAGCATCCAATTCCCTGATTCCTTGAAGTTTGCAACTTTAGTCAGCGGCAGGACAGTATATGGCGGAGGCGGCATCATGCCCGACATCTTCATGCCAGCCGACACGACTTTTTCGACAAAACTTTACACAAACCTTGTGCGTAAAGGCATTTTCAACAGCTACACAATAGATTACGTCTTGGCGAACAGAGAAAAAATCAACCGGCAATATGCAGATTTCACTGACTTCAACAAAGTATTCAACATTGACGAAGATATGCTCGCCGATTTCAGAAAAATGGCCGAAAAAAAAGACGTTGAATGGAATGATGAACAGTATCAACGTTCGAAACCGTGGGTTTTGATGCAGATAAAAGCCCTGATTGCGAGAAATATTTGGGACATTGACAAATATTATCAGGTTGTGCTGAAAGAAGACAAGGTGATTGAAAAGGCGATACAAGTGCTTGAAAATAAAAAGGAATACGACGAATTGTTGGGGAAGTGACGTGATTTTTCGGGATATTTCAAGAAGAGAAGTCGATGGCGGCTTCTCTTTTTTTTAAAAAATGAAGACAGAAAATGCCACAATGAAAAAATTTTAGTAAATTTGTGGCCAAAAAAATTGAGAAGAAAACAGACAACTGAAACATAATTAACCTCTTGAAAATAAATTGAAACATGAAAAAAAATTTATCAGTTTTTGCCGTGATGTTGGTTGCTTTGTCGGCCAATGCGCAGTGGGTAGATGACCCTGTGGCAAACACTTTCATTCACGAAGGACAAAGTGAATACAATGAGATTTACCAGTCGAGATGTCCGAATGGTGACTTTTTCATTCAGTTTTGCAATTTCGTCGGCGGTGACTGGAATCCGAAGCTGATGTATGTCACGAAGGAAGGCATCCCGATGTGGGACGAGCCTGTCTTTCTGGGACAGTCAGGCTCCACGATGTCAACAGGTGTCAGTATGGCGGCGACGACAGACTGCTGCGCCATCTCACATTTCGCGAGGGAAGAAGGCGGTTACGGGCCGTATGCGTACAAAGTCAATGCGCAAGGTGAAATCGTCTGGGGACCGGTCAAGACCGCAGAGCTTCAGGATGGTGCTTATCAGTGCCGCACTGAGGTCGTCGCTGATGAAAACGGCGGCGCGTGGGTCAGCACTACAGACTTCGAGAACGACATTCACGTCCGCCATATCGCCGCTGACGGCACGATGGGCGATGACATTCTGATGCATACGGGCGCGCTCGGCGGCGTCCAGAAGATGGTGGCCTCAAACGACGGCGGAGTGCTTGTGGCATACCAGTCGTATGACGCGGCACAGGGCTGGACAGCGTATGACGAGACAATAAAAGTCACGAAAATAGACGCTTCAGGAAACATTGTCAATACGCAGATCATGATGAACACAACCACGATACAGGGGTGGAAATTCATGAGTATCATCTCCGATGGCATGGGCGGCGGCTGGTGCTGGATTGAACACTGCGGCGGTGCTGTCGACGCTTTCAACATCTACGCCATGCACTTCAGCGCGGAAGGCAACTGCACCACATACGGCAGCCATCCGTTCGGCGTGCAGGTCAGCCCGACAGATGCATATTATTACCGCGTCCAAGGCACAGGCACATACGATGTGGTGACGGGCGACCTTATCCTCGCTTTCCTTGAGACGGATGCGGAATATCAAGCATACAACTCAATGAGAGCCGTCAGGATCTCACAGTCCGGCGAACTGCTCAACGGCGAAGGCGGTACAGTCATCGTTCCTGTAACAGAGGCGAACATAGGACAGTTCAGGGTGGCGTGCGCACCCGACAGAAGCATCACGATGCTATACTGCCATGCGAATAGCTACGACAGCGGCGTAATCAGGGCGTTGGCCGTTGCCCCGGATATGTCGGTGCTGTGGGAGAAAGATTTCAACACAAACTATTGTCTCCCCGAAGATAAAGAGATAGCCGAAGGCGCATACGAATACGCTGACGGACAATATGTTGTATTCTTTCAGGATGTCAGGAATGAAGTGAATGGCCTGTACGGACAGAACATACAGAAGGACGGCACCATGGGGCCTGTGGCCGAAGACCCTTTCCTCGCACCGACAGACCTCACAGGGGAATTTGTCTGGAATGATGACAGCACGTACGGCGCGTTGATTTCATGGACACCCGCAACAGGTGAGGAACTCTCATTCGATGTCTATAGAGGCGTCACCCCAACGGATTTTGAACTCATCGGAAACACTACGGAAACCGAGTATTTTGACGACATGACAGGTCAGGAGGGCGGCTATCTGTACCAAGTGATTGCCGTTTATGATGGCGGCGAGTCAAGCCCGGCGACGACAGAGGAAGGTGTCCCTTACGTCGTGGTGAACATCACCAGTGCCGGTGAAAATGCGATGACGGAAGTCAGCATTTATCAGGATGGCGGCACTATCATTATAAAAGGTGTCGATGTTGAAAATGTTGATATTTACAATGTTTCAGGTCAGATTGTCAAACACATTGTTTCAAGTTCAAATTTGATAGATGCAAGCGATTTGAAAGCGGGAATGTATTTCGTCAATGTGAAGGCAGGAGACAAGGTCGTCTCGAGGAAAGTAGTGGTTAGGTAAATAGGTAATTAGGATTTTGTATATAAGAGAAATTACAATTTTAAATATTCATTAATTTTTTAAAAAATGAGAAAGAATCAATTAAGAAAACTCGCAATCGCACTGGTGGCCGTCATGTTCGGTTTCCAGACGTTTGCTCAGGGTCGTATCGACCTCAACCCACAGATGAGAGGTTCACAGGAGGCTACAAATGTAACCGCAAGTGGATTCTCGGCAACGTTCTCATTCAACAGCATTGAGAGCCAGAATGTCACAACAGAGAAAGGTGTGTTCTCCGCACTTACGATGGACAACACATACCAGGCCGGCAACATTGGAGACCCGAGCCTCCCGACGGCCAACAAGCTCATCGCCGTCCCGTTCGGCGTGAAAGACGTCAAGGTGACAGTGAAGAACTACACAACGACAGTCTATAACCTTTCAGACTACGGCATCAGCACGGTCGTCCCGATGCAGATTCCTTTGAGAAAAGACCAGAAGCCGGAAGACATTCCGTTCTCATACAACGAACAGGCATACAACCTCCGCGGCTTCGCAGAACGCCCGATCTACAACTTCGCCATCGAAGGAACGATGCGTGGCATCCAGGTCGGCGCTTTGACAATCAACCCCGTTGAATACGATGCGGCAAGCAACACGATCAGAGTGCATAACGACATTGAAGTTGAAGTCAGCTTCGCCGACTATGACGAGACCGTCGCTTACAGCGAGTTCGCACGCACATTCAGCCCGTACTACACGACAATCTACTCGCAGTTCTTCAACAGCCGCGCCATCAACGACATCTATGATGAGCACCCTGACCTCTGGCAGTCACCTGTCAAGATGTTGGTTGTCGCAAACCGTATGTTCGAAACAGCTATGGAAGAATGGATTGCATGGAAGACCATGAAAGGTTTCTATGTCGATGTACATTACACAGACGAGTCGGCGGTCGGCACATCAGCCGCCTCAATCAAGAGTTTCATCACAAGCAAGTACAATGAGGATGCTCCTACATTTGTCATGATCGTTGGCGACAAGGATCAGGTCGCTCCGTCACTGACATCAAGCCAGGCAACGACAGACTGTGTGTCAGACCTTAATTACATGAGTATCGACGGTGACGAGTTCCCTGAGATGTTCCACAGCCGTTTCCCGGCTGAAAATGCTGCACAGTTCCAGTCAATGGTTCACAAGTCAATGGAATATGAACAGATGACAATGCCAGATCCGAGCTACCTCGGCAACGTGCTTCTCATCGCCGGTGAAGATAGCAACTGGGGTGTCACTGTGGGAAGACCGGCTATCTGGTACGCCACAAACTACTACTACAACACCGCTCACGGTTTCGCCAACGTCTATGAATACAGCCACGGTCAATGGAGCGGTTGCTACAGCCACCTCAATACAGGTGTCGGCTTCGTGAACTACACGGCACACGGTTCGAACACCAGCTGGGCAGGTCCGAGCCTGACAAACAGCGATGTCAACAACCTGACAAACACCGACAAGTACTTCCTTGCAATGGGTAACTGCTGCCAGGCAGCCGACTGGGGTATCTCAGGCGCATGCTTCGGCGAGACAATGGTGCGTGCTGAAAACAAAGCCGCTTACGCTTACATCGGCTCATGCCCTTCAACATACTGGCTCAACGACTACTACTTTGCAGTCGGTGCTACGAGCCGCGCTGACGGCACAATGCCTTCATACGAGGAGACAACATTCGGTTGCTATGATGCCATCTGGACAGACAACGCATACAACACGGTCTGCGCCATCCCGTACATCGGCAACCTCGCCGGCAATGCAGCAGGCGCACTTGGTTACACTTTGCATGTCGAGACACTCTACTGCTGGCAGGCCTACCACGTCCTCGGTGACGGTTCCGTCCTTCCATACAGAATCCAACCTGTCGCTAACGACATCAGCCACCTTCCGATTCTCCCTATAGGCATGGATTTCTTCGAGGTCTCGGCTGAACCAGGTTCATACGTCGGCATCTCAAAAGACGGTGTCCTCTACGGCGCGGGCACTGTCGATGAATCAGGCACGACAAACATCGCGTTGACACCTATCACAAGCGGCGGTGACGTCACAATCTGCATTACACATCCTAATTGTATTCCAAGCATCGAGACAATCCCGGCCGCAGCAATGGAAGGCGCATTCATCTCTGTCAACAGCTTCACTCCAGGCAACGTCCCTTGCAACGAGGAACAGACAATGTCAATCACATTCAAGAACGTCGGCGCTGACCCGACAACAGGCACGACAAACGTAGTCCTCACATGCGATGACTCTAACCTTACAATTGTTGACGGTGAGGGCTCATTCGGCGCCATCAATCCTGATGAGACAGTTACCTTGACAGACGAGTTCTCGTTCATCGTGGCTTCAGGCGTTGCCGACAACACAAGGATCACCATCAATGTGACTTCAACATGCGGTTCTGACACATGGACAGGCAAGGCCACAGTCGTGGTCGGTGCTCCAATCATCAATTACGTTGGCTGCCAGTGGGCCGGTCTTTTCGAACCAGGCGGGACATATCCTGTCATAGCGAAATTCGAGAACAAAGGTCACTACATGGCAAACAACGCTGTCGTGACAGTCTCAAGCACAAGCCAATATCTCACATTCGCACAGCCTGAATTCAATGTCGGCACAATCGAAGTCGGCGGCGAAGGCACGGCATTGTTCTATGTTACTGTTGACTCGTCATGCCCGACAACGGAACAGCTGCCTCTGGCATTCGCCCTCACAGCCGACAATGGGGTGTCAGCAGAAGGCCAAGGTGTCATGAAGAACACATGCAATGTCGTGTTCCATCTCCACGATAGCTGGGGTGACGGCTGGAACGGCTGCAAACTTGTCGTCTCATTCAGCGACGGCACACCGTCCCAAGACCTCACGATTTCTTCAGGTAATTCCGCCGACTATACTCTCGAAATCGGGGCTGGCGTTCATGTCACTGTGACATTCCAGGTCGGTCAGTATGCCTATGAAACATCATTCGAGATTGAATATGAAGGTGGCGAGCAGATCTACGCAAGCAGCGGCACACCACAACAGGGTGTCGCATGTCAGTTTGACGTAAACTGTGCAGGTGGCAGCCCGATTATCTTGAACCCTGTCACAAACCTCGAAGCAATCGCTGATGGCCATAATGCTGTCGTGACATGGGATGCTCCTGAAAACGCGCTCTCATACACCGTCAAGCGTAACGGCGTCATCGTGGCTGAGGCTCTCACAGAGACAACGTTTGTGGATGAAGAACTTGTTGAAGGTTCTTACACATACATGGTTATTGCAGTGTATGCAGAAGGCGAAGCAATTCCGGCAGCAGTGCAGGTCGTTATGGATTACACAGGCATTGAAGAGAATGCAGCCAGCTTCAGCATCTATCCTAACCCGGCCGAAAACGTCCTCAACATCGTTTCAAACGGTTTGGTTGAGTATCAGCTTATCAACAGCATCGGTCAGGTCGTGATGAGCGGCAACGCCAACGGCAATGCACAGATCAATGTCAGCAGCCTCAACGGTATGTACATCTTGAAGTTAGTCGCTGACGGCAACACATCAGTCCGCAAGGTTGTTGTGAAGTAATTTGAAATTATTTCAAAAAAATAAGGGACGTCGATTACCGGCGTCCTTTTTTTATGTATATTTGCGCCCAAAAATGTAAGTTCTTAATTTTTTAATTATATGAGAAAATCATTAGTGTTAACAGCAGCTCTTGTGTTGCTCTCATTCATGGGAATAGCACAGGAATGGCACGGAATCACAAAGGATTCCCCAGCCGCACCGGTGGCGACACTGGTATCATCATCAGAAAACGAAGTCGTCGTGAACTTTGAACTCGGCGGTTTCTACACTACAAACGTAAAGACACCAAACGGCACACAGGTGACCGTCAGCGCAGGCGAGATGGCTTTGGAACTTGAGGCCGGCGCCCCACAGCTCCCATACGAAGTCATCCCTGTCATGATCGGCGACATGGCGGAGATGAACGTGAACGTCATCAATTCAAAGTATGTTGATTTCGAGAATGTCGAGGTCGCTCCTTCAAAGGGCAACTTCAGCCGTCAGATCAACCCTGAAGACGTGCCTTACACATACGGCGCGATGTACCAGCAGGACGCTTTCTGGCCGGCAGCACAGGCTTCACTCGACGCCCCGTACATCATCAGAGACTTCCGCGGCCAGAATATCCTGGTCCGCCCGTTCGCCTACAACCCTGTCTCAAAGACATTGCGCGTCTATACAGACATGACAATCGCGATGACGAAAGTCAGCAACAACGGCGTGAACCAGAAAGCAGCCCGCAAGAGTAATACAGTGAAGACATCTCCTGAGTTCAAGGCATCATACAGCCGCCGTTTCATCAACTTCGATGATGCAGCCAAGGCTTATCCTTTCGTTGAAGATGGCGGTGAGATGCTCGTAATCTGTGCAGATCAGTTTGTGGCCGGAATGGAAGAGTTCGTCAACTGGAAGAACCAGTCAGGCCGTCCGACAACGATGGTGAGCGTGACAGAAGCAGGTGGCAACAGCGACTCCGGCATCAAGAGTTACATCACAAACATGTACAACGATCCGGAACATAACCTTGTTTATGTCCTGTTCGTCGGCGACTATGCTCAGATTACCCCGCACTTACTCGGTTCCGAACGCTCGGATAACTGGTTCGGTCAGCTCGAAGGCAGCGACCATTATCCGGAGGTTTTCATCGGTCGTTTCTCAGTCGAGACAGACGCTCAGTTAGCGACACATGTCGCGAAAGTCCTTCTCTATGAACGCGACCTTCAGAGCGACATCACCTGGGGCGACAAAGGTATGGGTATCGGTTACTATGGCGCAGGTTCAGGTCACTATGGCGAAGATGACTACCGTCATATAGACCTCATCCGCGACACACTGCTCCATTATACATATTCACAGGTTACAGAACACCACGGCGGCAGCGGCGGTGACGCATCACAGACAACAATCAGCGCGACAATCAACGAAGGCATCAGCATCATCAACTACTGCAACCACGGTTCGGAGACAAGTTGGGGCGTCGCCAGCTACAGCACCAGCAACGTCAACGCTTTGGTAAATGACAATATGTTGCCGATTGTCTGGTCAGTGGCCTGCTTGAACGGTAAGTTCAACCACAGCCCAGAGTGCTTCGCTGAAGCATGGATGCGTGCAACAGACAACACGACAGGTGCTCCTACAGGTGCTATCGGCGGTATGTTCTCGTGGATGTCACAGCCATGGCAACCGCCAATGTACGGTCAGGACGAGATGGTGAACATCTTGACGGAGTGGAGCGGAACTGACAAGTATGCCCATACACTCGCAGGTGCTTCTCTGAATGGTAACATGAGCGTCATCGACAAGAGCGGTGATACCGAATGCCACGACACATGGATTCTCTTCGGTGACCCGACATTGATGGTCAGAACAGCCAACCCGACCGACATGAACGTGTCGCTGGCTCCTGCGGCATTGATGCTTGGAATGTCAGAACTCGAAATCACAGCTGATGCGGCATACGCAATTGCTACATTGTCAATGGATGGCGAAATCATCGCCTCCTGCAACATCGTTGACGGCCAGGGCACAATGACATTCGCTCCGCTTTCAAATGTCGGCACGGCACAGCTCGTCGTCCTCGGTTATAACAGAGTGACTTACAACGAACCTCTTGAGATACTTCCCGCCGAAGGTCCATACATGACAGTGTCAGGTTACACCCCGACAAATGTCCCGGCAGCTTCAGAACAGACAATGTCAATCTCATTCAAGAACGTCGGTGTTGACCCGACAACAGGAACGACAGCAGTCGCATTGAGCTGCGAGAGCGATGCCATCACATTGACAGACAGCGAAGGCTCATTTGCAGTCGTCGCCGCTGACGAGACAGTCACCCTCACCGACGAGTTCGC
>JAKSMZ010000024.1 GCA_024400355.1 Bacteroidales bacterium | reverse complement strand
GACAGATAAAGGTAAGCTGACCATAATTCAGCGTTGATCTGAGCATTGATTGCTTCTTCGATTTTCTTTGTCATATTATTATTTTTTAAAAGTTTCCGTCTGCTCTTCAAAACATAAAATCACCTGAAAAGTTCAGAAATGACACCATATTTTAAAAAATATTTTGTCCTCGTTTAAAAATATGTTTTACCTTTGCTGAAATAAAAATCATTACCATGACAGCGTTATCATCTGCCGACAAGCAGCAACTTGAATCGCGTGGCATCACTGCCGAACAAGTTGAAAATCAATTAAATCAATTCAAAAAAGGTTTCGCATACAGCGACCTGACCGCCCCTGCCACCATCGGCAACGGAATCATAAAATTCAGCGAGGAAGAGGTAAAAGAACTTGTCAAGCAATTTGACGAGGACAAACAATACTACGACATTTTGAAGTTCGTTCCGGCGTCGGGCGCAGCAAGCCGTATGTTCAAGAACCTTTATTCTTTTGTCGAGGAATATAAAGGCAAAGAGATACCTTCAAATTTTTTGAAGAAAGAGAAGATAAAACCGGATTCGGCGGAGAATTTCTTCATCGGAATACACGATTTCGCATTTTTCAGTGACTTGAAAAACAAACTTCAGGAAAAAGGCAAAGACATCGAAAAAATGTTGAAAGACAACGAGTTAGTGGAAATAGCCGAGACCTTGCTCAATGCCGGTGGCATGAATTACGGCAATCTGCCGAAAACGCTGCTGAAATTCCACAAATACGGTGACACCGCACGCCTTGCGATGGAGGAGCACCTTGTTGAAGCCGCAGAATACAGTACATCTGACGAGAATGGCGGTAAGGTAGCCCAACTGCATTTCACCGTCTCGCAAGAGCATCTCGACATTTTCATGAAAGTCGTCGAATATGTTCTGCCGAAATATGAAAAAATGTTCGGCATAAGATACAAGATTTCGTTCTCCATCCAGAAGCCGTCAACCGACACCATCGCCGCCGACATGAACAACGAGCCGTTCCGCGACAAGAACGGCAAGCTCGTGTTCCGTCCTGGCGGTCACGGTGCTTTGATTCAGAATCTCAACGACTTACACAAAGAAATCATATTCATCAAGAACATCGACAACGTTGTTCCCGACAAGTTGAAGCCAACGACTTTTGAATATAAAAAAGTCTTGGGCGGTTATCTCTTCCGTTTGCAGCAGAAACAATTCGAGTATCTTGAGATGCTTGATGCCGGCGATGTCACCAGCGACGAGCTTGATGAGATCACCGCTTTCGCGAAAGACAAACTGATGATTGACATTCCAGATTATTATCCGACATACAACGAAATCGAGAAGATTGACTTCCTGTACAACAAGTTGAACCGTCCGATGCGTATTTGCGGGATGGTGAAAAACGAGGGTGAGCCTGGCGGCGGGCCATATTTCACACGCAACAGCAACGACGAGATTTCGCTTCAGGTCGTTGAGTCATCACAGATTGACCACAATGACGAAAAGCAGGAGGCGATGTTCCGTTCGTCAACACACTTCAATCCGGTTGATTTGGTCTGCGCCACACGTAATTTCAAAGGCAACCCCTTCGACCTAAACGATTATGTTGACCCTGAGACAGGCTTCATCTCATTAAAGTCGAAAGACGGCAAAGACCTGAAAGCCATGGAGTTACCAGGGCTTTGGAATGGAGCCATGGCCGATTGGATCACGATATTCGTTGAAGTCCCGATTGCGACTTTCAATCCGGTTAAAACCGTCAACGACCTGTTGAGAGAGACGCACCAGAGTTAAAAGTTTGAAAGTTCATAAAGTTTGAAAGTATAAAATATGGTATCAGTAAAATTTGAAGACAGGATTTGTTTCATTGAGATGCAGAATTCCGAGCATTTCAACACGTTGAGTGAGCAGATGTGTGATGAGATATCCAACGCATTATCAGACGCATACGAGAAAGAATGCGTCGGGATTGTCATAAAGGCAGAATGCCGCCGTGGTGTCTGGAGTGCCGGACACGACATCCGCGAGCTGCCCATTGACGGCAACGACCCGTTGGACTACGATGTGCCTATGGAGAGGCTTTTGCGAAACGTTCAGGAAGTGCCAATTCCTGTTATAGCATACGCCAACGGCACAGTATGGGGCGGTGCCTGCGACCTATGCGTCAGCTGCGACATGATTGTCGCCTCCGACACAGCCACTTTTGCAATCACTCCGGCAAAAATCGGAATACCTTACAACGCGTCAGGCATAATGCACTTCATCAACCAGTTAGGAATCAACAAAGCCCGCGAGATGTTTTTCACAGCGACACCAATCACCGCACAAGACGCAATGAACGTCGGCTTTGTCAACCAGATTGCTCCAGCCGACGAACTTGACAAGATGCTCGAAGAAAAGTTCCTTACCCCATTAAGACGCAATTCCGTTGTCAGCATGTCGGCCATCAAACGCCAATTCAGAATTCTGAGCCGCGCGTCAACAGTGATTTCTTCGGAAAGTTTTGAAAAGATCAATTCATACCGCAAAAAGGTTTACCAAGGAGAAGACTATAAAGAAGGCATCATGTCATTCCTCGAGAAGCGGACTCCTGAGTACAAAGGCAAAGCTACGGATTTAGACTGATTGTCACTGCCGTCGGCTCAGGAACTCCTTGATATATGAATATATAAGCCCGACATCATGACAATTGCACATGCCATACGGCTGCGTCTCTTCATGAAAGACGTAGCCGTTGCTTTTTGAGAATCTCAAACGCCTTATCTCATTTGCGTTCGGAAGTTTCCCGATGGCCTCATCATAATATTCCGACAGCGTCGAATACAATTTGTCGAAATTGATGATGATCGTATCTCTCATCTTTTCGTGTTCATCATCAAGTTCAAAACTGCCGCCCGACTCCATTATCTTAATGTAATTCAGCAAATTGTCTTTCGTCCTTTTCGTAATGACACGATACGCAACAGGCTGCATGTCAACAGCTTCAGCCATTTCGGCCTGCGACACAGCAAGGCTCTTGTTCAAGTAAGTCAGAAGCAATCTGTACATCACGAAACGGCTTCTCGAAACACTTTTCTGGTCGGCATAAGCAATGGCAGTCGAAAGAAACCGTATTTTATCTTCATCATGTATAATCGATTGACTGTCATCGCCATCTGAAGTCATTGACTTCTTCCTGACCTCACTTTTCATGTTCCTGACAAGGAAATTCCTGTACGTAATTTCCATCCACTTGAACAAAGCACCTTTATCTTCAATACTTTCCAAGACATGAAACGGCTTGTTCAACACCCAGTCTTTTCCGTCGTGAAGATACAGGAAAAAATCCTCAATGGTATCTTGAAACTCGAATAAACCGTCACAGCCCAAATTGATAAAAACAGACTTGAGTTTCATCCTCAACTTCCTGTCTATCAAATAATAAGCGATTGACGAACTCTCATCATTTCTTTTCAGAATTGCTTCATAAAACTCTTCCGGACCATATTTGTCCCACTCTTTTGAAATATCATTTTTCATAAATCTTGATTATTAATCAATAAAACTCACAAAATGCTCGGCAAAATTACTCATAATTTTTGTAATGGAAGTAATTTCTGTATTTTTTTCACATATAAGTACAACATGAAATAGAAATGTTACATAAAAAAAAGAAAAAAATTTCAAAAAAAAGATGTAACATTTCAGCTATTGCGGGTACTATAAGGCAAATTACAGTCAAATATGAAATCAAGACACACAATATCCGGAATCGAGCCGTCCGTTGCAAAAACCGGAATGATAAAACGGCGTGAGCTAAACAAGATTTTCCCTCAGTATAAAATTGAAATCCGGAACAGGGGCGATGCAATCAGAATGTTAAAGCATCTCATTGATATTGAAAACGATGGCGATTGGGCAGGGCAAGATGCAATGAGCATTAGAACGTATTGCAAGATATTCCGGAAGGCTTCCGAGACGTTCTTCCATCAGCAACACGATGAGAGATTAGACGATATTGACTATTACAGGCAACAGAAATCTGACAATATAGACGGTTTTGATCCGGACAGCGTCGTTGACTTCAAGAGGTTTGCGAGCGGCAGTTACGGTGAGCTTGGGCTTTCGCAAATACACATCAAGGTCATTGACGATCTGACAGATGGCAGGTCTTTGATTGTCATTGAAATGATTAACACCACATTTATTGCCGAAGGCATAGAGCTTGCATTGGCGTTATATGATGGAGGAATTGAGTTCAAATTGGCGGATGCGGATAAAATCCTGTCAATGGTTGATGAGAGTGACAATGTTCATCTGTGCAAATCGGGAATAGGCACTGGCGACAGGCAGAACAGCAATTGGGACATTCTCATGTTGCCCGACATTGCCGCCATACGGCAGGAAGATGAAATAGCCGGTAGGCAATATGAAGAGTTGGTCAGGATGGCGGAATGGGAGTCATGAACAGAAAAAAGCCGCTTCACAGCGGCTTTTTCTTACACTCATTTTTGAAAACATTATTTTATTTTTTCAACAATAGCTTTGAAAGCTTCCGGGTTGTTGAGAGCCAAGTCGGCAAGAACCTTGCGGTTGAGGTCGATGTTGGCTGCATGGATCTTACCCATGAATGTGCTGTACGTCATGCCGTACTCATGAGCTGCGGCATTGATACGAACGATCCAAAGGCTTCTGAAATCACGTTTCTTATTCCTTCTGTCGCGGTAGGCGTAGGTCAAACCCTTTTCGTAAGAGTTCTTGGCTACTGTCCAGACGTTCTTGCGAGCGCTGAACTGTCCTTTCGTCTGTTTTAATACTTTTTTGCGTCTTGCTCTGGAAGCGACTGCATTAACTGATCTTGGCATAGTAATTAATTTTTATCCGTCAAAGCGCCCCGCGCGTCCGGGATCTTTTCCGCTCTGACAAGTTTAACAATTTTGTTGATTACATGAGAAGCATTTCTCTGACGGCTCCCATATTAGCTGGTTCGACAATTGTCTGATGTCCCAAAGCGCGTTTGCGTTTGTTGGTCTTCTTTGTCAAAATGTGGCTGTGGTAAGCATGCTTTCTCTTGATTAAACCGGTGCCTGTAACTCTGAAGCGTTTCTTGGCAGCGGATTTTGTTTTCATTTTTGGCATTGTAAAAATATTTTTAAAGTTACAAATGAGTGTCAATCTTACTTTTTAGGAGCTATCATCATCAACATGCGTTTCCCTTCGAGTTTCGGCAGCGCTTCAACTTTCCCGACCTCTTCGAGTGCCTGGGCAAACTTGAGAAGGATCAACTCCCCCTGGTCTTTGTATGCAATCGAACGTCCGTAGAAAACGACATCAACCTTAACTTTAGCACCTTCTTCAAGGAATCTCTTAGCGTGATTCAACTTGAACTCGAAATCATGGTCATCAGTCTGAGGACCAAGGCGTAACTCCTTGATTACCACCTTTGTCGCCTTGGCTTTTATTTCCTTCTGCTTTTTCTTCTGATCGAAAAGGAACTTCTTGTAGTCCATAATCTTGCAGACAGGCGGATTTGCGCTTGGTGAAATTTCGACCAAGTCGAGACCTGCGTCTTCAGCCATTCTGATAGCCTCGCGGATCGGGTGAATCTCGTTGTCACCAGCGTCGCCGACTACTCTGACCATTGGTGCGGTGATCCTGTTGTTTATACGGTGAGGATCATCATTCTGTTGCTTCTTCGGGGGTCTGCTGTTGTTAGCGTTACCGCCCTTGTTTACTGGAAGTGCTATAGTATTAGTCTCCTATGTTAGTTAAACAATATTTAATATTCCACTTTCTGCTCCTCGATGACTTGGTCATTGACGAGTTTTATGAAGTCATTGATTGGCATTGAGCCGAGGTCACCTGTTCCGCGCTTACGCACTGACACGAGGCCTTCGCCCTCTTCCTTTTCGCCAACGATGAGCATGAAAGGTATCTTTTTCAATTCGGCATCACGAATCTTACGGCCGATCTTCTCGCTTCTGTCATCAAGCAATACTCTGACCTCAGAATTCTTGAGTTCGGCATAGACTTTTTCTGCGTATTCCTGATATTTATCGCTGATAGGCAGAACGATAGCCTGATCTGGAGCAAGCCACAACGGGAAGTCGCCGGCACAGTGTTCGAGCAGTACGGCCACGAAACGTTCCATTGAGCCGAACGGCGCACGGTGTATCATGACCGGACGGTGTTTCTCGTTGTCCGAACCTATATATGTGAGGTCGAAACGCTCCGGAAGGTTATAGTCAACCTGGATTGTACCAAGCTGCCACCTGCGGCCGAGGGCATCTTTCACCATGAAGTCGAGTTTCGGACCGTAGAATGCAGCCTCTCCGAGTTCTTCAGTGGCTTTCATTCCCTTCTCAGCGCATGCTTCTCTGATGGCTTGTTCAGCCCTCTCCCAGTTCTCGTCTGTCCCGACGTATTTTGTCCTGTTAGCCGGATCACGCAATGAGATTTGTGCTTCAAAGTTATCGAACTTCAGTGCCTTAAAGATTATTTCGATGATGTTCATCACACGGATGAACTCTTCCTTAACCTGATCTGGGCGGCAGAAGATGTGGGCATCATCTTGTGTGAACGAGCGGACGCGTGTCAATCCGTGAAGCTCGCCGCTCTGCTCGTAACGATATACCGTTCCGAATTCAGCCAGACGGAGCGGAAGGTCTTTGTAAGAACGAGGCTGCCATTTGTATATCATGCAGTGATGAGGGCAGTTCATCGGCTTGAGCAAATAAACCTCACCTTCTTCTGGTGTCGTGATCGGCCTGAAGCTGTCTTCACCGTAATGCTCCCAGTGACCTGAAGTCTCGTACAGTTTCTTATTTCCGATATGAGGAGTCATTACCTGCTCATAGCCGTAATGTTTCTGAATCTTCGTAAGATATTCCTGAAGGCGGAGACGCAATGCTGTTCCTCTCGGGAGCCACATCGGAAGGCCTTTGCCAACCATATCGGTGAACATGAAAAGTTCAAGTTCCCGTCCGAGTTTGCGGTGGTCACGTTTCTTGGCTTCCTCAAGAAGTACTAAATACTCTTCAAGGTCTTTCTTCTTCGGGAAGGTGATGCCATAGATACGCGTGAGCTGCTTACGTTTTTCATCACCACGCCAGTATGCACCTGCGATAGACGTGAGTTTCACCGCCTTGATGCATGATGTATCAGGGATATGTGGTCCGCGGCAAAGGTCAGTGAAAGCACCGCTCTTATAGTACGTAATGGTTCCGTCTTCGAGTTCATTGATAAGCTCGACCTTGTATTCATCGCCTTTTTCCTGGAAATGTTTGAGAGCGTCGGCCTTGCACACATCAATACGTTCAAAGGCCTGTTTCTCTTTAGCAAGTTCCATCATCTTGTTCTCGATTTTCACGAGGTCATCTTCTGTCAGGACAATGTCACCCGGGTCAATGTCATAATAGAAACCATTTTCAATGGCAGGCCCGATTCCGAACTTCACGCCTTTGTAAAGACTCTCAACAGCTTCTGCCATGAGGTGTGCTGACGAATGCCACATCGTAGCCTTTCCTTCAGGGTCATTCCATGTAAAGAGTTGAAGTTCAGCATCTTCGTTCACAGGACGAAGTGCGTCCCACATCTTGCCATTAACTTTTGCTGACAACACGTTGCGTGCCAAGCCTTCACTAATGCTTTTAGCGACGTCCATCGGTGTCACGCCTGCTTCAAACTGTCTGACACTACCGTCAGGAAATTTTATGTTTATCATGATTCTATTATTTTCAAAAAAACTTTGCAAAAATACACATTTTTACAACACCAATCCCACTGATTATCAAAAATTTTTAATCTATTTTCACATTCGGCCAATCTGATTTCTAATCATATCACTACAACAATACATCTAATTGATTTCCAATGTTTTAAGATTTAGCAAATTAACTGGATTTCCATTGAAATTCGACACTTTTTTATTGACAAACCGCAGCACTTCATCGTAAAACAATATCACCACCGGTGATTCTGTCATCATCAGCGAATCCATTTCGTGATAAATCTCTGCCCTGCGGCGGGTGTCGGTTGTTGCGACAGCCTCGTCATAAAGCCTGTCGAACTCTTCATTCGAATAATGTGTGTAATTTGGCCCATCAGGAGCGAAGTTGCCAGTTGTGAACAGCGAAAGATAATTCTCGGCATCAGGATAGTCGGCCACCCATGACGACCGGAAAAATGGCAGCGAGCATTTCGCACGTTTCTCTCGCATTGCCGCAGGCATCATCTCTTCAACCTTGCAGACAAGCCCGACGTCTGTAACCGCCGACTGCACGAACTTCGCCAGATCCATGTATTCCTTCGTGGTGTACAGTTTTATTTCCATGCCACTCAAGTTGTATTTTTCAATAATCTCAAAGGCTTTCTGCTGATCGTAGCGGTATCCGGCAGTTCCAAGCGAGTCGTAGCCTGGCAATCCTACCGGAATTATCCCGCCGTTCCCGGGAGTGCCGATGCCATTTCTGAGATAACGCAGCATCTTCTCTCTGTCGATGGAATAATTGACTGCCTTACGCAAAGCTACAGCACGCTCTTTGTTATCTTTTTCTTCCTGTGTATCAATATAAAACGAGAGATATTCGGTATTCAGATACGGCTCTCTTATAAGATAAAAATCATCTTTGTATTTACTCCGCAAACGTCCGTCACGGGTCAGCAGTTCGTCTTTGTACCTCGCATCAATGCCAGACATGAAATCGGTCTTACCCTGAACAAATTCCATGAAAGCGACTTGCTTGTCAATGAGAAAGCCTATCGACACGGCATCGATATACGGAAGCCTCTTCCCGTTTATCACCTCGAAGTAGTCAGGATTTTTTCTGAATACCAGACGGACGCCTTCCTTCCAATACTGGAACTTGAACGGCCCCGTCCCTACCGGATGCCGTCCGAAGTCATCTCCGTAATACTCAACGGCTTCACGCGGGACAACAGACACGTAAGTCATCGACAGAATCCCAAGAAAGGCCGGGAAACAATCTTTCAGTTCTATTTGGAAAACCGAGTCATTGACGGCCTTGAAGGCATATCCGTCATCATCTTGCCTGACAGATGAAAATATCCAAACTCCAGGGGAACTCAACTTTCTGTCAACCAACCTGTTGAACGAATATTCGACATCACCTGCCACCACTCTCCTGCCCTTCCCTCCAAAGCAACTGTCAGCATGGAAATACACGTCATCCCTCAGAATGAAGGTATATGTCTTCCCATCTTCAGAAATATTCCACTTTTTAGCCACTGACGGAACGATATTCATTTCGTCATCAAAAGCCACAAGACTGTTATACAGTTGGTTACATGCCCAGATGTGCGGCTGGTCCTTGGCATAAATCGGGTCAAGCGTGAGAATGCCAGCCGCCTCGTTGTACTTGAAAATCCTAAGATTCTGGTCATCATGCCCATGTTGCGCACATGAAAACAAAAGCAGCGACATCAATATGTATGTCAGGTTCTTCATTGTCAATTTTTTTGCAAAAGTAGTCATTTTCATAACAGACGAATATTTATTTTTCACTGACATAGTACTTTTTTTCTGGAAATGTTACATGGAATTTGCATATTTTTGCAAAAAATTTTTTAAATGCGTATCAAAGAGATCAAATCAGACAGAGGCATATTGGTTATCAACGACTTCAGCGGCAGGACGAGAATTGTTCCACTGAACGACCGCGACAAGCTGTTGAGCTTCATGCGCTCAAACGCCACCAACGTGCCGCTCTTCCCGATGGAAGTGATTGACAGTCTCGCGTGTGTAGCATCACACAAGGTACAAATCAAGATTGAAGCGAAGAAAACACTTGGCGGGTGGCCGTTTTTTGTCATTGATTTAAATTTCAGATACTCAAAGAGTTACGACATTTCTTTCGAGGAACCGTTTTTCAAGCTCTCCCACCCTTTCGACGACGGCACCGATTTCTTCCGTCTTGAATATGAAGAGATTGAAACCGACTTCGCGCCCAACGGGAAATACCGCGGCGCACACGCACGCCGTTACAAGCTCGATGAAATAATGGAAAGACTTGAATTTCTCGCAAAAGATATTCCCGATCTGACACTGGAAGCCGTCATCCAAACCACCGCCGGCGAGGTTTACACTTCAGGAAAAATATCATTCGAGCAAGATTTACAATATTGACAGAATTATCATTTTTAATGTAAACAACAGAAAACCAGGAAGTTTTCACAGCAAATCTTTGGAGTCCATTTCAACATCTGCAGCTTTTAATAATTTTTCATGACTTTTTAAAAATTTGTGTTATTTTTGCAAGGATTTTAAAGACAAAATATGAACAGAGAACCAGCAATCAAAAAAAGAATACTTTTTGAAAACGACAGAAACTTTCAAAATTCTGTGCTTGAAAAGGAATTGAGAGATAGTGTAAGCCCTGAAGAATACAGAGCGAAGTTGATGGAATGTGTTGTCAAGCATTATGAAAACTTACAAAGTTAGATTCACCAGAAAAGTTTACGATCAGATAGAAAGCATAGCGACTTACATAACATCAATAAACACCATTGAATCCAGCATTCGATATGTCAATTCCCTTGTTGATGAAATACTAACTCTCTCTTATTGTGCCGACATCATTCCGAAACTGCAATGGAAAACGCCACAAGTGGTATATCCAAACACAAAGCGGTTGCTCGTAAAAAAAGGAAAACTGACAGTATTCTTTGTCACATATCAAAATTATGTTCTGATATATGACATAGTTCCTTCATCGTTAGTCACTGAAGAATCAGATTTTACGCCTTAAATCCCGTCACCTTCTTGTGCGAATCAACAAGGAACTTGTTGTAATCCAACGTATTAACATCCTGTTCCTTTTCAAGTGCGAGTTCCAGCACGTCCATCATGTTCTCCACAAAATGGAACTGAAGTCCTTCGATGTATTCCTGCTTGATGTCCATGAAATCAGGTTCGTTGTTGCGTGACAGGATGACATCCGTGACATTATTCCGTTTTGCGGCGAGCATCTTTTCCTGTATTCCGCCGACAGGCAGCACTCTGCCTCTCAGCGTGATTTCACCGGTCATAGCGAGTTTGTCTTTGACACGACGTTGGGTGAGTGCAGACGTCAGTGCTGTCAGCATCGTGATGCCAGCCGACGGTCCGTCTTTCGGTGTCGCGCCTTCCGGAACATGAATGTGGACATTCCATTCTTCAAAGACTATAGGATTGATATTCAGTTGGTTTGCGTGCGACTTAATAAATTCGTAAGCAATTGTCGCCGATTCTCTCATCACTTCTCCGAGATTTCCTGTCATGTTTAGCATTCCGCGTCCGCGGCTCAAGCTCACCTCTATCGACAGAATCTCTCCGCCTACAGGTGTCCAAGCGAGGCCTATCGCCACGCCTGGCATCGCGTGTTTCACTTCCTCCTCATCGTGATGCATCGGGACGCCGAGAGCTTTTTTCAGGTCTTCGGCAGTGACTTTCCTGTCGTATTCGCCGCCAACAACTATCGCCTTGGCTTTTTTGCGAATTATATCGGCAATCTTTCGTTCAAGCGAACGCACTCCTGCCTCACGGGTGTAGTCATCGATGACTTTGTATATCATCTCTTCCGGGAACTGCACGTCCTTAGCCTTCAAGCCGTGTTCCTTCAGCTGTTTAGGCACAAGATGACGTTTCGCAATCTCATATTTCTCTTCACGCAGATAGCCGTTCAGATCGATGATTTCCATACGGTCGCGAAGAGCCGGATGTATTGTCTGAAGATTGTTCGCCGTGGCGATGAACATCACCTTAGAGAGGTCGAAATCGAGTTCGATGAAGTTGTCATTGAACGTGCTGTTTTGTTCAGGGTCAAGGATTTCGAGCAGGGCGGCCTGCGGGTCACCGCTGATATTGTTACTGCTAACCTTGTCGATTTCATCAAGCACAAACACCGGATTCGACGACTTGGCTTTCTTCAGGTTCTGTATAATCCTGCCAGGCATTGCGCCGATGTAAGTCTTACGGTGTCCGCGAAGTTCCGACTCATCGCGGACTCCACCAAGAGACATACGTATATACTTACGTCCCAATGCTTTAGCTATTGACTTTCCGAGAGACGTCTTGCCGACTCCAGGAGGTCCGACGAGGCACAGGATAGGTGCTTTCATGTCGTTTTTCAGTTTCAAAACAGCAAGATGCTCTATTATTCTATCCTTGATCTTGTCGAGTCCGAAGTGGTCTTTGTCGAGGATTTTCTGAGCGTGTTCAAGGTCAAAATTGTCTTTCGTGTATTCGTTCCATGGCAGTTCGACGAGATAGTCAAGATAATTGTGCTGGACGCCATAGTCGGCTGCCTGCGGATTGATGCGCTGGAGTTTCTGCAGTTCCTTATGGAACACATCTGCCACTTCCTTGCTCCATTTCTTCTTTGCGGCTTTTTCGGTCAACTCCTTGACATCCTGTTCATTGGGTGTTCCGCCGAGTTCCTCCTGTATGGTGCGTAGCTGCTGGTTAAGGAAATATTCACGCTGTTGCTTGTCCATGTCAACCTTAACCTTGGTCTGAATCTGCTGTTTCAGCTCAACCATCTGGAGTTCGTTGGTGAGTATTTGCAGAAGTGCGGTCGCAAACTCAGTTATATCATTGATTTCCAGAAGTTTCTGGCGGTCTTCCATGTCTGCAATGATATTGCTGGCGATGAAATTGACCATGAACCACGGACTCTCTATATTCTTTATCGCGAATGTCGCCTCGAATGGCACGTTGGCTGATTTCTGCATTATCTGCACTGCCATGTCCTTGATGCTCTGGATCAAAGCCTTGAACTGACGGTCGCGCGGGATGCTTCTGACCTCGCCGTATGGCGACACTCTGCCCCAAAGAAAAGGTTCAGACATGGTGAGTTCTTCAAGTTTAAAACGGCGTTTGCCTTGTATGATAACGGTTGTATTTCCGTCGGGCATCTGCAAAGTCTTCATCACCTGGGCGACAGTACCGATTTCAAACAGGTCGTTTTGCTGAGGTTCCTCCACCTTTGCATCACGCTGTGCGATGACACCGATGTCCATGTGATTCTTATATGCATCCTTGATAAGCTTGATGGTCTTGCTGCGGCCGACGGTGATCGGGATTACCACACCGGGGAAAAGAACCGCGTTTCTGAGAGGCATAACCGGCAGTTCGTCAGGTGTCTCCTCCTCATTCATGCGTTTCTCGTCTTCAGGGGAAAAAAGCGGAATGAATTCGCCATCACTTTCAACTATGTCGCTTAATATTATATCCGGGTTAATCTGGTTGTCCATAAAAACGTTTTTATTTTTCGCGCCCATCGGCAAATATCGTGCCAAAAAAAGCCCTTGTCATCTCTGGCAAGGGCAAAAACTTCATTATGAAAAATTTAACAAACCTATTCCGAGATTATTTTTTTCTTGCTTCCTGGAATTTCTTGTACTTGTTGTTGAACTTATCAACGCGACCTGCCGTGTCAACAAGTTTCATCTTACCTGTGTAGAACGGGTGTGATGTGTTTGAGATTTCAAGCTTCACCAGTGGATATTCGTTTCCGTCTTCCCAAACAATTGTTTCCCTGGTGTTAATCGTTGAACGTGACATGAATGCGTAGTCATTCGACATGTCTTTAAATACTACAAGACGATAATTCTTTGGATGTATATCTTTTTTCATTTCGTGTATGATTTTTCCGTTATTTCGAGCCGCAAAAATACAACTTTTTACAATACGAAAATCATTTTTTGAAAACTTTTTTTATTTTTTATCTTTTCGCTGATTATCAATATGTTATAAATTTTGCAAAAATCCTATGATGTCAGAATCGGTCTTGTTTTTCTGAAAAAATGTCAGCATTTCTGCCAAAGATTCATATTCATGATAAAAAATCTCCGAAACATTCGGATTCATTTCATCGCTTTGACGCAGAATCACGAAGCCGTTATCGATACATTCTGTCTTTCCGAGAAGGCAAATTGACTTACGATATTCGTAATTGTTGAAGTACCGCGCGTTGTTTTTCACGTCGTCCCATTTCGCGAAAGCGGCAAGCAACGGCTGGAAGTCATAATTTTTCGGGACGAAAATATTCCTTACAGAATGCCGTCCTCTTCCGAAATTAACGAAACATCTATACGCAAGTTCTTCTAAATCAGACTGTTTTTCGTCACCTTTGATTAGATGCATACCTAAATTTACGTGGCGGAAAAGATGCGGAATATTCGCGAAATACTCCTTCAGAACCGAATTATTCCCATTGTCGTTCAAGACAATAGCATCAAAATCCGTCAAAGGACGGTTAACAAAGTTGATGTCAGGCTCGATTTCGGGGCAAGCGGCGGCCAGCGCATCGGCGTAAGCTTTCAGCAGGAACGGGTCATCGTGAGATATTTTCCCGACAAAACCGTTTCCGGAAAGGAGGATGCAGAGAAAGTCGCAGAAATTGTCGAGCGGCGTCTCGCCTGACAGCACGACCGCTATCTCCCTGGCCATGTGATTATTGTCAGGAAAAAGCCCGACAATCTCACGCATATTTTCCATTTTCGTAAGCCTTTTGACCTCATCAACGGCGCCGGAGATATTTTTTTCAGTGAACCACACATTATTATATATAGACTTCCGAATTATCTCATCGCCAAATATTTCATTGACATTCAACGAATTGATAATTTCCATCAATTTATTTCTATCTTTCATGGCAAAATTCCCCGCATAATTTTTCTGCAAAAAAACAAAATTTTTCTTTTGGTTGTAATATCAATTTAATTTATTACCTTTGCAACGTTTTACGGAAGACGAGCGATGAGAGAAAAGTGAGGGGAGAATTTATTGAAAATCAACACATTAAATATAATAACTTTAAAATAAAAAGTAATGAAACACAATTTCAATGCTGGACCATGTGTCCTTCCA
>JAKSMZ010000023.1 GCA_024400355.1 Bacteroidales bacterium | reverse complement strand
GTGAATCCGCTTATCACCACAAAATGGAATCAGGATTATCCTTATAACTATTATGCTCCCACTCATAACTACGGTCCTGGCGGACGCTGCTACGCCGGTTGCGTTGCAACATCGATGAGCCAGGTGATGAGATTCTGGAGCTGGCCAGACCAGGGCGTCGGCGAACATTCATACAACACAAGCACTGTCGGCGGAACACTGTCGGCTAACTTCGGCGAGACGACATACAACTGGAGCAACATGCCTAACACCATCCAGAGCAGCAGCCCGCAGGCGATAGCACTCCTCATGTATCATTGCGGAATATCTGTCGATATGGATTACAATTACGATGGCAGCGGCTCCCAGACATACAAGGTTGTGGATGCGGCGAAAACCTATTTCAAGTATTGCTCCGCAACAGAAATTCTCTCCCGTGAATCATATTCGAAAGCAGCATGGGAAGACATTCTGATTGAGCAGTTCGACCACGGATTCCCCGCGGCTTATGCCGGCACCGATGAGCAGATGGGACACGCATTCAACTGTGACGGATACGACGCACAGCGCAAGTTCCACTTCAACTGGGGCTGGAGCGGCTGGTGCGACGGCTTTTTCGCAATTGATGCATTGAACAACTTGAACGGCACTTTCAACCTCAACCAGAGAGTCATCGTGAACATGGTCCCTGATTATATTTACAACGCACTCGTCTCCGCAGCTGAGAATGTTGAAGTTGCAATTGAAAACACCATGGCAAAGACTGGTATCGTGACATTCACTGTCCCAACAACATCAATGTCGGGCGACCCGCTGACATCAATTGAAAAGATGGAACTTAAACGCAACAATCTGGTCATCAAGACTTTCAACAACCCTACACCGGGTGAGACGCTGGTTTATGAAGATGAGGTGAGTGATTTCGGCGCATACGAATATTCACTTTGCGGGTATAACAACAATTACATGGGCGAGATCACAACAGTCTCTGTGATTTACGGTCCTAACTGCACATGGAAATTCACATTGACATGCGGCGACTTCCAGGGCTGGAACTCAGGTGCTGTTCAGGTCGTGAGCAGTAACGGCACAGTGATTGGAGAATTCACGAACCCCAGCTCATCACCATCGAGCCAGAAATTCCAGATGCCTGAAGGCGGCTTCTCTCTGAAATGGGTTGAACCGAACATACCAATCAGTACGCTGTCAATAAAACTTAAGAACTCGGCAAACCAAGAAGTTTACAGCTACTCTGGTGCCTCGTCAGGACTTAACGGCACGCTCTACACCGGCAGCAATGACTGTGACGGCTGCACGTCACCAACCGACCTCGCCGGCGAATACAGCTATCAGGACGGCCATAATGGAGCACTCATCTCATGGAATTGTACCTATGACCCGCAGAAATATAAAGTCTATAGAAGCAATGACGGAGTTGAATATCAGGAAATTGCAACTGTTGAAAACACCGAGCACCAGTATTTCGATGCTTCCGGTAACGGGACATTCTACTATCAGGTGACAGCCTACAATTCATATTGCGAGTCAACGCCAGCCCTGACATCAGATGATGAAGACTTCATCATGGTCAACGTGCTTTCTGTCGAAGAGAACTCAATCAACGCACGAATCTATCCCAATCCGACAAACGGCGTTATCGTGATTGAAGCCGAGCTGATTGACAATGTCTCAGTATTCAATGTCGTCGGACAGAAAGTTTTTGAGCAGAATATTGCTGAAAACCAACATGTTATTGACATGAAACAGTTCGGGAACGGTATCTACATGATTAGAATTGAGACGGCAAACGGCTCGATGATACAGAAAATCTCCGTTATAGATTAAAAACATTTTTCCAAGATACGTAAGGACGGTTATCGCGCCGTCCTTTTTTTATTGATAAAAATATGAATTTAATAAATGAAGTTACATAATTTTTTTATAAATTTGCGCGTTCAATTTTTTGTGAAAAAAAAGTTAAAGTAAAAATAAACCAAATTACAACAAAAGATGAAAAAGTTCTTATTATCAGTTGTTGCCGTGATGCTCGGATTCGGGACGATGTTCGCAAATCCGGTAAGCATGGAAACGGCCATGTCACTTGGACAGAAATTTGTCCTTGCAAATTTTGAAAACACAAACAATGCTGAGTTACAGCTTGTTACCACAGTCACTTCAGATAACGGCGAAGCTTGTTTCTACGTTTTTAACGTTGGTGACAATGCATTCGTGATTGTTTCTGCGACAGACAACGTGCATCCGATTCTCGCTTATTCGGAGGAAAGCGCATTCAGCACAAGCAACAAGTATAACGGTGCGATGTACATGCTTGAAACCTATAAGGAAAGCATCAGCTACGCCATCAGAGAGCAGGTTGCGGCATTGCCGGAGATAGAAAAAGAATGGGCGATGCTTGATAAGACAGGCAGACTCAGCGACAAAAGAGCAGAAAAGGTTGACCCTATCTGTGAGACAAGATGGAATCAGGACAGCCCGTATAACTTGTATGCACCGGCCGATGCCTATGGCCCAGGTGGAAGAGCATACGCCGGTTGCGTCGCAACGGCAATGAGCCAGATCATGAAGGTCTGGAATGCTCCGCTTCACGGAGAAGGTTCACATTCATATTACACAAGAACACATCATCATCACTTGTCAGTTGATTTCTCATCAGCCACATACGAATGGGACAAGATGCCTGTTAAGTTGAATAATGCCACACAGGAACAGATTGAGGCTGTCGCTTTGCTCATGTATCACTGCGGCGTTGCTGTTGATATGGACTATGACGGCGCGGAAGGCAGCGGAGCTTATTCTGAAGACGTTCCAGACAGAATGAAGAGCTTTTTCGATTACGACTATTGCATTCGTAAGTCAAGAGCAAACTATCCTGTCGATACATGGAATCAGATGTTGAGGGCAGACCTGGATCTCGGACGCCCTGTCTATTACGGCGGTCAAAGCATAAACGGCGATGGCGGTCATGCTTTCGTATGTGACGGATACGATGAGAACGACCTCATGCACTTCAATTTCGGTTGGAGCGGCTCCGATGACGGATGGTATCTCGTCGATGCCATTGAGTTCTCGGTCAGCGCGGCGGCAATTTTCAATTTCGTGCCTACCAATGTCTATGAAAACACGATTCAGGCTCCCACGAACCTTACCGTTGAGAGAGGCAGTGAGACAGCACTTTCTGCCACGTTGTCATGGAAGAACCCTAACAAGAACATGTCGGGTGTAGCCATCTCTTCTTTCGACGCCATCGTCATCGAAAGAAATGGTGTAGTCATCGCAGAGCTTCCAGGCCAGACTGTTGGCGAGAACGTCACATATACAGATGAGAACGTCCCTTGCTACAGCACGTTCAAGTACAAAGTGTATGCAGTTAAAGACGGAGTCCGCGGAAACTACGCAGAGGCATCAGAACAGTTCGGACCTACAAAAACATGGAAGTTCATCCTTACCGCATCTTCGATGCAGGGCTGGGGCGGCGGCTCTATCAAATGCTTTGACGCTGCCGGCAATATGTTCAACAAAGTCACCACGACGAACAGCACGCCTGTAACAATGAACGTTGAGGTTCCTTTCGGACATGATGTGTATTTCGTATGGAAAGGTGGCAATTCAAAGGACAGCAACATGTCGGTCAAGATCAAGAATGAAAATGGCGATGTCCTTTACGAGTATTCAGGTTCAATGGCTGGTCTTGCAGAAGGTGTTATCTTCGAGACCAAGAACAATGGCAACGGCACTCCTTCGGCACCAGTCCCTTCAAACATCAATGCTGAAATGGTTGGTAATGACATCGTAGTCACATGGAGCGGCGAAGCAGCACAATACGGTTTCAACGTCTATCGTAACGAGGAACTCTATGCTCTCGTGAAATCAGGCAATGAGTTTGTTGATGTTGCACCGGCAACCGGTGGCTATTGCTACTATGTCTGCAATTTCGGCACTGACGGAGAGAGTGCAAGCACATACGATGCCTGCGCATCGGCAGGTGAAGGATGCAATCCTGCAACGGAACTTTGGTATTATGCGCAGGAAAACCTCAAGCCGGTCATAACATGGACAAAACCAGTCGAGACAACACAGAGCCTTAGCGGCTATTATGTCATGAGAAAAGATGGCGATGACGGTGAATACAAACAAGTTAAGATCCTTGGCCCGACCAAAGTTGAATATAAAGAAAACTCTGCACTTGAACTTGGAACATACTATAGCTACAAGGTCATCGCTTACTATCAGGACATAGACTGCAAGGCAGCACCTGCAAAGGCGAAATATGGCAACGAGTTCTTTGTCAGATACCATTATTCACAGGAAGGTATCGAAGAAAACGCCATGACAACAATCAGCGTGTATCCAAATCCTGCCAAGGATGTCCTGACAGTGAAGGCCGGGAACATCAGCAATGTTTCAATATACAGCTTGATTGGCCAGATGATATACTCTGAAGATGTCGATTCAGATGAGCTTGTGATCAACATGAGCGACTTCGAAGCCGGCATGTATGTGGTCCGTATCGTTGCCGACGGCACCGAGATGGTGAAGAAGATTTCAGTCGTCCGCTAACTCAGCGGGACACAATAAAAATCCTCGCCACGATGTGGCGAGGATTTTTTGTTTGAATGTAACTTTGTTATTGTCTCCTCTCCCACGTCTCAAACCTGTATTCGCAGTCGATTTGCGGGTCGTTGTCGATGACCTGCAGTTCGGTCAGCTCCCACTCGTCGAAGTTCACGATAGGGAAAAAGGTGTCGGCTTCGAATGCCTTGTCGATCCTCGTGAGATACAGCTTGTCGGCCAGCGGCAGGAACTGCTCGTATATCATGCCTCCGCCCATGATGAAAACTTCCTGTTCGTTCTTGAGAAGCTCAAGTGATTTCTGGATTGACGAGACAACCTCAAAGCCTTCGGGTGCGCTTTTGAGACGGTCAGAGATGATGATGTTGCGACGTTTGGGCAGAGCTTTTTTCCCTGGCAATGAGGCGTATGTGTTGTATCCCATCAGCACACAGCCGCCTGTGGTGACTTCCTTGAAATGTTTAAGGTCGTTCGAGAGATGCCAGATGAGGTCGCCGCCCTTGCCGATGGCGCGGTTTTTTGCAACTGCAGCTATTATTGACAGTTTCATCAGTTAATTAGGTGTTTGAGGTTATTAGGTGTAGTTTATTAAATCGAAACATCCGCTTTGATGGCGTCGTAAGGGTTGTAGTTCTCCAGAGTAAAATCCTCGTATTTGAAATCATAAAGGCTTTTCACTTCAGGGTTGAGTCTCATCGTGGGCAGTGGTCTCGGCTCACGTGAGAGCTGAAGTCTGACCTGGTCGATGTGGTTGTTGTAGATATGGACATCGCCGAAAGTGTGGACAAAGTCGCCTGGCTTGAGGTCGCATACCTGCGCCATCATCATCGTTAATAATGAGTATGACGCGATATTGAACGGCACGCCTAAGAAAACGTCGGCTGAGCGTTGGTAAAGCTGGCATGAGAGTCTCCCGTCGGCGACGTAGAACTGGAAGAAAGCGTGGCATGGCGGGAGAGCCGCTTTTCCGGCGGCGACGTTCTTCGAGAAGTCTTTCTCGTGTTCATCGGGCAGGACACCCGGATTCCAGGCCGTCACGATGTGACGCCGGCTGTTAGGATTGCCTTTGATGCTGTCGATGACATCCTGAATCTGGTCGATGCCCTCGTTGTTCCAGTTACGCCACTGTGCCCCATAGACAGGACCAAGGTCGCCGTTTGCGTCAGCCCATTCGTCCCAGATGCTCACCTTGTGGTCGTGAAGATATCTGATGTTGGTGTCGCCGCTTATCAGCCATAGAAGCTCGTAAATGATTGATTTCAGATGAACTTTCTTTGTCGTGACGAGCGGAAAGCCCTCAGAAAGGTTGAAGCGCATCTGATAGCCGAAGATGCTCTTCGTGCCGGTTCCGGTGCGGTCACCCTTCTGAACGCCTTTGTCCAATATTGTTTGAAGCAAGTCTAAATATTGTCTCATTTTGCCGTCTCAGGATTGTGTCTGTATTTGAAAACTATTGCAAAAACTATTGCAACGACAAGAGCGTAAGCCGCGAAGACATACCACGCGCTTTGCCAGCCCTGTGCGATGATTTCAGGAGCCGCACCGTTTCCGGCGGGATTGTAAACGAAATGATTCACAATAGCTTGTGCGCCTAATGTGCCGACTGTTGCGCCAATGCCGTTAGTCATCAGGAAGAAGAGTCCCTGTGCCGATGAACGAATGCCCGTGTCAGTCTCTTTGTCAACGAAGAGCGAACCGCTGATGTTGAAGAAGTCGAAGGCGACACCGTAAACGATGCATGAAAGCACAAAGAGCCACACGCCGCTGCCAGGATTGCCGAGTCCGAAGAACGCAAAACGCAGAACCCACGCAAACATTGCTATGAGCATTACTTTCTTGATGCCGAACTTGCGTAAGAAGAAAGGAATCAACAGGATGCATAACGTCTCTGACACCTGTGACAACGAGATGAGGATGTTGGCGTGTTCAACGCCGAAGGTGCCGGCATATTTCTCGATGGCTCCGAAACTTGTGATGAACGGGTTGGCGAAGCCATTTGTGATTTGCAGTGACACGCCGAGAAGCATGGAGAAGACGAAGAAGAAAGCCATCCTTCTGTCTTTAAACAGCGTGAAGGCGCGGAGACCGAGTTTGTCAACAAAAGATGCTGTGTTTGTCGCACATGTCGGGCAGTCTGGCAGCGTAAGTGCATAGACACCGAGTATGATGCCGAGGCCGCCGCTCACTGCGAACTGTGCCGCTGTCGGCTGGAACCCAAGAAGGTCAACCGCCCACATAGAACAGATGAAACCGATTGTCCCAAACACGCGGATTGGCGGGAAATGCTTGATTGTGTCAAGGTTAGCTTTCTCCAATGCGTTGTATGCCACCGAATTGGAGATCGCAAGGGTCGGCATGTAAAACGCGACACCTACTGTATATAAGGTGAATAACGGGCCAAACTGCACCGCGTCACCAGCTGTCAGACCATAATAAGATGCTGCAATCATCGCGATGCCGGAGATTATGTGACAGAAACTCAGACATTTCTGTGCCGGAATCCATCTGTCGGCAATGATGCCTATCAAAGCCGGCATGAAGATTGAGACGACTCCCTGGATTGAATAAAACAAGCCGATATGCGACGCGAGGTTGTGTGTCGCAAGATAAGTGCCCATACATGTGAGATAAGCTCCCCATACCGCAAATTGCAGGAAGTTCATCACGATTAAACGAAATTTGATACCTTTCATATTTTGATGCTTTATCGTTATTTGATTTCTCTTGAATTTATCTCATCTCGGAGTTTCGAGGCAAGTTCGTAATCTTCGTCCTCAACAGCCTTGGCCATCATCTCCTTCAGCTCTCCGATGCTGTGCACTGTACTGTCATTTGTGTCGTCATTGCCATCGTCTCCGACAAGGTCATCCATCATGAGACCAGCCTCGTTCATGACCTCTTCTGTGGTGAAAATCGGACAGCCGAACCTCACGGCCAAGGCGATGGAATCGGACGTCCTTGCGTCAAAAACAGAGATGTCACCGTCTTTGTCGCATACAAGCTGAGACGTGAATATTCCCTCCTTGAAGCTGTTTACCACCACTTCTTTCACCTTTATTCCGTAATTTTCAGCAAAAGCCTTGAACAGATCATGTGTCAGTGGTCTTCTGCTGCGCTGATTTTCCAAAGCCATCGCAATAGATTGAGCTTCAATGCTTCCAATGATTATGGGGAGTTTTAAGCCAGTGTTTTTGTCGCCTAAAATAAGCGCGTACGCACCACTTTGCGAGTGCGAAAATGTCAATCCGATTACGTCAAGCCCAATCTTATTCATTCTACAAAAATAGATAAAAAAATGATACGGGAACCGCGTGAAATAAATTTTGATAAAAATTGATTTTTTTGGTTGATGGAAAAGTTTTTTTTCGGAAATTTGCACCCTAAATCAAATGTGAAAATTGTTAAACAAATCTAAAGTATTAATAACTCAATTTTTAATTTTATGGAAAGTGTAATCTATTTGGTTCTTGCGGCTTCTGTATTGGCCTTGGGCTTTGCATTTTTCTTTTACAAGAGGATGCTGAAAGCAGATGAGGGAACAGACCTGATGAAAAAGATCGCATTGTACGTAAGGAAAGGTGCAATGGCTTATTTGAAACAACAGTACAAGGTGGTGATCATCGTGTTTGTCATCTTAGCCGCCATATTCGGCGTGATGTCGATATTCGGCCTCCAGAACGGCTGGGTGTGGTTTGCATTCCTAACCGGCGGTTTCTTCTCAGGTTTGGCTGGTTTCTTCGGAATGAAGACAGCTACCTACGCTTCAGCACGTACAGCCAACGCAGCCCGTAAGTCGTTGAATGACGGTCTTCAGGTCGCATTCCGTTCAGGTGCTGTCATGGGTCTAACCGTTGTCGGCCTAGCATTGCTTGACATCAGCTTGTGGTTCTTGATTCTTGACCATTTCATTCCGGCAGAAAATCACCTTATTATTATAACAACGACGATGTTGACATTTGGCATGGGTGCTTCAACACAGGCTCTGTTCGCACGTGTCGGTGGCGGTATCTACACAAAAGCCGCTGACGTCGGTGCCGACCTCGTCGGTAAGACAGAGTACAACATCCCTGAAGACGACCCGCGCAACCCTGCAACAATCGCTGACAATGTCGGTGACAACGTGGGTGACGTGGCTGGCATGGGTGCTGACCTTTATGAGTCGTACGCGGGTTCAATCCTCGCTACAGCGGCTCTCGGTGCATCAGCTTTTGCCACATCTGCGGTCGAAGGCATGCAGCTCAAGGCCGTGTTCGCCCCGATGCTCATTGCAGCAGTCGGCGTGTTGCTGTCACTCATCGGTATCTTCTTAGTCAGGACAAAGGAAGGTGCAGGCATGAAACAGCTTCTCGGAGCTTTGAGCCGTGGCACAAACACGAGTTCAGTGCTTATCGCAATCGCCACATTCGTGATCTTCTGGGCACTCGGAATAGAAAACTGGGTCGGTATTTCATTCTCGGTCGTCGTCGGTCTTCTCGCTGGCGTGATCATCGGAAAATCAACGGAATACTACACATCACAGACTTACAAGCCAACTCAGAAAGTTGCTGAAAGCTCAAAGACAGGCCCAGCGACAGTCATCATCTCCGGCCTCGGTCTCGGAATGCTTTCAACAGCAATTCCGGTTGTGACAGTCGGCGTGGCAATCGTTCTCGCTTACCTCTGTGCGAACGGCTTCAATGTTGAGTTCAATGCAGCAAACCTTTCAATGGGTCTCTATGGCATCGGCATCGCCGCTGTCGGTATGCTCTCGACACTCGGCATCACACTCGCTACAGACGCTTACGGCCCTATCGCCGACAACGCGGGCGGCAACGCTGAGATGAGCGGCCTCGACCCTGAAGTCCGCAAACGCACCGACGCCCTTGATGCTCTCGGCAACACAACGGCAGCTACGGGTAAAGGCTTCGCCATCGGCTCAGCAGCTCTCACAGCTCTCGCACTTCTCGCTTCATACGTCGAAGAAATCAAGATCGCTTTGATTCGTGTCGGTCAGGATCTCCCGAACGGCGTCGAAGCTGCAAAGGCCACTCTCGTTGATTTCATGGAAGCTTACAATGTCAACCTGATGAACCCAATCGTCCTCGTCGGCGTGTTCATCGGCGCTATGATGGCATTCGTGTTCTGCGGAATGACAATGAACGCTGTCGGCCGCGCGGCACAGAAAATGGTTGAAGAAGTACGTCGCCAGTTCAGCACAATCAAAGGAATCCTTGAAGGCAAGGCAGAACCAGACTACGAACGCTGCGTTGAGATTTCAACAAAAGGCGCACAGCACGAGATGCTCGTCCCTTCAATCCTCGCAATCATCGTCCCTATCGCTACAGGTCTCATCCTCGGTGTCCCTGGCGTACTCGGACTCCTCATCGGCGGCCTTTCATGCGGCTTCGTCCTCGCAGTCTTCATGGCTAACGCAGGCGGCGCATGGGACAACGCAAAGAAATATGTTGAAGAAGGCAACTTCGGTGGCAAAGGCTCTGACAATCACAAGGCCACAGTCGTCGGCGACACAGTCGGTGACCCGTTCAAAGACACATCAGGCCCGTCATTGAACATCCTCATCAAACTTATGAGCATGGTCTCAATCGTGATGGCAGGTCTCACAGTGGCATACCACATCATATAATGTAACCACTTAATTATTAAGTGATTATAAATAATCAAGGGGATATGATAACATATTCCCTTTTTTTTTGTTTTTTTCTTTGACGATAAAGAGGAAATGCTTAATTTTGCAAGTTTGAAGTTTGATAGTACTCTTAAAACATAATATTATGGAAGTAAAGAGAGTTTTTGATTTGTTGCCTTATTACAAGGAGCACTTCCCCGACCAGAAAGTGGCTCTTGCAGGCAAACAAAACGGTAAATGGCGAGAATACAGCATTGACGAATATATAGAACTGTCGCACATACTGAGCGGTGCGTTTATCGAACTTGGCGTTAAGCCACAAGACAAGATCGCAGTCATCAGTAATAACCGCCCGGAATGGAACATGCTCGACATGGCTATTACCCAGATAGGTGCTGTCATGGTGCCTATATATCCAACCATCAGTGAGGCTGACTATAAAATCATACTCAATAATTGCGAAGCGGAGATTTGTATCCTCGAAGGCCTTGCCGTGATGAACAAAGTCGAGTCAATCTGGCAGGAGACGCCTTCGTTAAAGAAAATCTACACATTCATAAACAGAGATAAATATCCTTTCCTCGAAAATCTTATCGAACTCGGCAAGGAACATCCTCATGCCGAAGAGATAGAGCAAAGGAAGGCCGCTGTTGATGAAAATGATTGTGCCACAATAATTTACACTTCCGGAACCACCGGCATTCCGAAAGGTGTCATGTTGTCGCATAAAAACTTAATGAGCCAGTTCAAGGGCTTCTGCCACACTCCGATGCCATGGTCAAAGAAAGCGTTCAGCTTCCTGCCGGCCTGTCACGCCTACGAACGCGCTTTGATCTATATGTACCAATATCTCGGGATGTCAATCTATTATGCGGAAAGTCTCGCTACCATAGCCGACAACATGCTTGAGATCCGCCCGACGATGATGTGTGCCGTCCCGCGTATCCTCGAAAAAATATATTTTAAGATTTATAATTCAGGGAGAAACATGAAGGGCCTGAACAAGATGGTCTTCTATTGGGCGATGGGGCTTACGGAGGATTATAGGATTGAAGGCCGTTCAAAATTGTATGATTTAAAGCTTAGAATTGCCAGCAGGTTGGTTTACAAGAAGATACTCAGAAAGATTGGTGCCGAGAATTTCGACATCATAGTTTCTGGCGCTGCAGCAATACCAAAGAAGGTGAGCGGTTTCTTCTCCGCTGTCGGCATAACATTGATCGAAGGTTACGGACTGACGGAGACATCACCGGTCATCACGGTAAGCAACAGAGAGAAATATGGCCGTGAGGTCGGATATGTCGGGCAGCCGCTGCCTGGCGTCGAAGTGAAAATCACCCCCGAAAATGAAATCATCTGCCGTGGTCACAACGTGATGATAGGCTATTACAGACAGCCTGAGCTGACAGCCGAAGTCATTGACAGTGAAGGCTGGTTCCATACCGGCGACCTCGGACGCTTCAATGAGCACGGGCTGCTTCAGATTACCGGTCGAATGAAAAACCTTTTCAAGACATCCCTCGGAAAATATGTCAATCCGGAAGTCGTTGAAGGCAGATTCATGGCATCGGGATTCGTCGAACAAATCGTCGTCCTCGGTGAGAACCAGAAATTCGCAGCGGCAATCATACATCCTGATTTCTCTTTCATCAAAGAATGGTGCAGACGTCACAATGTCAAATATACCACTCCAGAAGAAATGATTCATAATGAAGAAGTTGTAAAACGAATCAATAAGGAGGTGAAGAAACTTAACGAGTCGTTGGGTGAAGTTGAAAAGGTAAAGAGATTTGAGCTGGTCGCCGACGAATGGAGCGTCGCCAACGGAATCTTGACCCCGACACTCAAGGTGAAAAGGAAGGTCGTGATGAACAGATACGAAAGCCTGATTGAAAAATTATTCGCTTAGTTGGATTAAATCGTAATCAAAAAAAATGGAAGTTAGAAGAGTTTTTGATTTATTGCCATATTACAAAGAACATTTCCCTGAGCAGAAGGTCGCCCTCGCAGGGAAAGTCAATGGGAAATGGATAGAATACGGCATTGATGAATATATAGAACTGTCTGATACACTGAGTGGTGCTTTCATCGAACTCGGCGTGAAACCGCAGGATAAGATTGCTGTGATTTGCGGCAACCGCCCGGAATGGAACATGCTCGACATGGCAATCACCCAGATAGGTGCCGTGATGGTGCCGATATATCCGACAATCAGTGAGGAGGACTACAAGACAATACTTAATAACTGTGAGGCAGAGATATGCATCCTCGAAGGCATTGCTGTGATGAACAAAGTCGAGGCGATAATGCCGGAGACCCCGTCGCTGAAAAAAATCTATACATTCGTTGACAGAGGCAAATACCCGTTTTTCGCCAATCTTGTCGAGCTTGGCAAGGAACATCCTCACACCGAGGAACTGGCGAAGAGAAAAGCCGCTGTTGACGAAATGTCGTGTGCCACGATAATTTACACTTCGGGAACGACAGGAGTGCCGAAAGGCGTGATGCTCTCTCACCACAACCTGATGAGTCAGTTCAAGAATTTCTGCGACACACCGTCGCCATGGTCAAAGAGAGCTTTCAGCTTCCTTCCTGTCTGCCACGCCTACGAACGTGCGCTGATTTACATGTATCACTATCTCGGAATGTCGATTTACTATGCAGAAAGCATCGCAACAATAGCAGAGAATATGCTTGAGATACATCCGACGATGATGTGCGCAGTGCCACGCGTGCTGGAGAAATTCTATGATAAGATATACAGCTCTGGCAAAAACATGAAAGGCATCTCAAAGATGCTGTTCTATTGGGCAATGAATCTCACTGAAAAATACAGCATAGAAAATCGCTCATGGTTTTATGATTTAAAGTTGAGAATTGCTGATAAACTGGTTTACAGTAAGATACGTGCAAAGATGGGTGCCGAAAACTTCGATATCATCGTCTCAGGGGCCGCTTCGATAACAAAAAAAGTCTCAGGGTTCTTCTCAGCGATAAAGATGCCGGTGTTTGAAGGATATGGCCTTACAGAGACCTCGCCTGTCATCGCGGTCAGCGCGAGAGGCAAATATGGCAGAGAGGTCGGGACGGTCGGAAGACCGCTGCCAGGCGTAGAAGTCAAGATAGACGACAGCGGAGAGATAATATGCCGCGGACATAACGTAATGATGGGCTACTACAAACAGCCTGAACTCACCGCTGAGGTCATCGACAAAGACGGCTGGTTCCATACCGGCGACCTCGGTCACATCAACGAACACGGACTCCTCGTAATTACAGGCAGGAAAAAGAATCTCTTCAAGACGTCACTGGGCAAATATATCAATCCCGACGTTATCGAAAACAAATTTATCAACTCCGGCTTTATCGAACAGATAGTTGTCCTCGGCGAAAGCCAGAAATTCGCCGCAGCGTTGATCCGCCCCGATTTTGCCTTCCTCAGGTCATGGTGTAAGAAACACATGATCAAATACACAACAGATGCTGAGATGATTCATAATGAACTGGTTGTGAAACGTTATGCGAAAGAGGTCAAACTGCTTAACGAACATCTCGGTGAGGTAGAGAAGATCAAGAGATACGAACTCATAGCTGATGAATGGACAATAGCTAACGGCATCATGACACCGACACTAAAAGTGAAACGTAAAGTCGTAATGGATAAATATAGCGATATAATCGACAAAATGTTCAAATAAAAGGCCGCAGCTGACGCCTGAAGCCAACATCGAAAGACACCGCACGTTTTGATAAGGATATTATGGTCAAGGTTATGATATTTGATGACGACAGGACTTTTTCAATATTGTTGAAAAAGGACCTTGAGGTATGCGGATTCTATGTCATAACCCGTTTCTACGGCACCGATGGCGTGAACGAAATCCTGAAAAACGCCCCTGACCTGATATTGATGAATTGTGAACTGCCGGTTACACCTGGTCATGTCATAGCAAAAGAAATAAGAAAACTTAATGTCACCACACCGGTGATATTCTTCTCTTCACAAGGTGATGTTAATGAAGCAGTTAAATGTTTCGAGGCTGGCGGCAATGACTATATCCGGAAACCCGTCGAACTTCGTGAGCTTCTCGCCAGAATGAAAAACCAACTGATATATCTGAAGCTGAATGATGTCCAAGTTGAAGAATGTCAATGTGTTAGAATCAATGACACGTACTTTGATTTCATCTCTAACACGGTTTGTGAAGGAAATAAGGTCTGCCACATCACAAAGACACAATCTTCAATTCTGAAGACTCTTCTTGCTAAGAAAGGACAGATTGTCCCTTTTGAGAATATCGTGAAGGAATGCCTCGGCGAAGAGGATTTTTCGGTGGCTGCGATGAACAGCCTGAAAGTGCTGCTTAGCAAGCTGCGCAAAAACCTCAGTGAATGCGGAGTGAAGAGCGTCCGTGTCGAGACATACCGGAAAAAAGGAATGTGCATTTATGTCTGACATTTCCATCTGAAACTTTAATAACCATCATGAAAAAAGTAAAAATCACCGTTATCCGCAAGGCCTGCTACAGGGACTTGATGGAGAAATATGAGAACCCGATTGAACACGCCTGCGATTTGGTTGAAGGTAAAGTGTTCATTGCCAACGGATGGCAGCGTCCTGAAGGATTGTGCGAGAGCGCATGGGAAGTCATGTCGCCTTTCGTGATGACGCTGGCACACGGCGGCAAGAATTTCTATGACGGCTGGATGAAAAACGAGAAGTCGGCGATGATTTCATGCAACGACGGCTTCCGGCCTGTCAGCTTTCTGATTGAGGCATTGGACGAAGAAAGCAACTAAAAAAAAACTTGTGAAACATGTGTTTCCAAACTTGTGCAACTTGTGTTAAAATATGAATTACCTTTCCGTTGAAAATCTATCAAAGGCATTCAGTGACAAACTGTTATTCGAAAACCTCTCCTTCGGTATCGAGAAAG
>JAKSMZ010000022.1 GCA_024400355.1 Bacteroidales bacterium | reverse complement strand
TGGAGTTGGCTGTCGCATTAAAAAACTCCACTCTCAACTCTTCACCCTCCAAACTCTCTTAACTCTCCTCTCTACTCTCTACTCTTTTAACTTTTAACTCTACTCTTTTAACTGAAAAAACTCTCCACACTTTATGAACTTTATAAACTTTTTTACTATCTTTGCGGCTGTTTTTAGTAAAATGAAAGTATGACTATATCAGAACTTACCGCGATCTCGCCCATCGACGGACGCTATCGCAAGAAAGTCGAGAAACTCGACGGATATTTTTCGGAATTCGGTCTCATCCGCGCCCGCGTCATGGTGGAAGTCGAGTATTTCATCGCCCTCTGCAAACTGCCGCTGCCTCAGCTCAAAGACTTCGACCATTCAGATTTTGAAGCCTTGAGGGATATTGTCAAGGATTTTCAAGTCGCTGACGCTCAAGAGATTAAAGACATCGAAAAAACCACAAACCACGATGTGAAAGCCGTTGAGTATTTCCTCAAGAAACGTTTCGACACGATGGGACTTGAACGCTTCAAGGAGTTTATCCATTTCGGCCTGACCTCACAGGACATCAACAACAGCGCTGTGCCTTACACCATGATGCAGGCAAACAATAAATTGCTTCTTCCGGAACTTGAACAGCTTGTCGAAAAACTCAACGCGATGGCGGAACAGTGGCGCGACATCCCGATGCTCGCACACACTCACGGCCAGCCGGCCAGCCCGACACACCTCGGCAAAGAGATCTACGTCTTCGTCGAACGCCTTGAAAACCAACTCGATACTCTCGATTCTATCCCGTTTACGGCAAAATTCGGCGGCGCAACAGGCAACATGAACGCACATAAGGTGGCTTATCCGCAAATAGAATGGAAAGAGTTCGCCAACGCCTTCATCGCAAGCCTCGGACTGCAACGCCAGACCACGACGACACAGATCGAACACTACGACGTGATGGCCGAATATTTCGACGCCGTGAAACGCATCAACACAATATTAATCGACCTGTCGCGCGACATCTGGCTCTACATCTCCATGGATTATTTCAAACAGAAGATCAAAGCGGGCGAAGTAGGGTCGTCGGCGATGCCGCACAAGGTGAATCCTATTGATTTTGAGAATGCAGAGGGTAACCTCGGAATGGCAAACGCCATCTTCGAGCACCTCAGCCGCAAACTCCCGATTTCGAGAATGCAACGCGACCTCACCGACTCGACGGTGACACGCAACATCGGGGTGCCGCTCGCACATACGCTCATCGCGATAAGCTCATTGTCGAAAGGTCTTGACAAACTCATCCTCAACGAGACGAAACTGCGCGCCGACTTGCAGAACAACTACGCCGTCGTCGCCGAGGCGATTCAGACGATTCTACGCCGTGAACAGGTGGAAGGCGCTTACGAACTGCTCAAAGGCCTCACACGCACCAACGAAAAGGTCACACGCGAGTCGATCGACGCATTCATCGACCAGCTTCCTGTCAGTGAAGCTGTCAAGGCCGAGATGCACGCCATAACACCGGAAAATTATACCGGATACGGGTTCTGAATGTTGTGGCGGCAGACTAAGAGCTGCTTTTGAAAAAGAATTGAATATTAAAACGTTATAAACAAGCCGCTGGGCGGTGAATGTCAATGATGAAGAAAAACAAGAATTTCCGCAGGATTCTGCATTATGTAAAGCCATATTCCGGCAGCGTGGCGTTGAATGTCTTGTTCAACGTTTTGGGAATCATTTTCTCGCTGTTCTCATTTTCAATGATTGTCCCGTTCCTGAATATCCTGTTCAACCCCGATAATTTAGTCACGGTGAGGCCGGAATTCTCACTCAATTCTGACACGTTGCTTGAAATGCTCAATTATTGTGTGAGTTACATGATTATCCATTATGGTCAATCCACCGCGTTGGTCGGGATCTGCATCATGCTTGTCACGGCGTTCATGCTTCGCAACCTGAACACATACCTCGCGCTTTATTTCATGGTCGGCGCCAGAGCCGGTACTCTGAAAGATATCCGCAACGACCTTTACAAAAAGATAATGATTCTTCCGCTTTCGTTCTACAGCAGGAACAAGAAAGGCGACATCATGGCACGCATCACGACCGACGTGCAGGAAGTCGAAGTGTCGATAATAAGTTATCTCGACGTCTTTATCAAAGACCCTGTCACGATAATCGCCTATTTCCTTTTCATGCTTGGAATCAGCTGGCAGCTCACGGTGTTTGTGCTCGTACTCCTTCCGATTGCCGGAATCGTCATCGGGAAGATAGGCAAGTCGCTGAAGAAAGACTCCGTTGAAGGACAGAGCCGTTTCGCCGGTATGATTGCCACGATAGAAGAGACTATCGGCGGACTTCGTATCATAAAGGCATTCAATGCGATAGATTATTCCGGAAGGAAATTCAACGAGCAGAATGAGGAATATTCAAGAGTCGTCAGACACGTGAACCGCAAGAGAGACCTTAGCTCTCCGATGAGCGAGTTCATGTCGTCTATCGTCATTGCCATCGTGCTTTGGTTCGGCTCGACGCTTATCCTTGACGGAAATTCGACGATAACGGCGGCTAATTTCATCGCATACATCGTGATATTCTCACAGATAATTTCTCCCGCCAAATCGTTCTCCCAGGGTTTCTATTGCCTTCAGAAAGGCATGGCATCTGCCGACAGGATTTTTGAAGTCCTTGATGCTGAAGAGGTTATTGTCGAAAAAGAAAATGCTCTCACTATCAGAAAGTTTGACGACAAGGTCGTTTATGACAACGTCAGCTTCCGCTACGGCGAGAACGACGTCTTGAAGAACATCGACCTGTCAATCCCGAAAGGCAAGATGGTCGCGCTCGTGGGCGAAAGTGGCGGCGGAAAATCTACTATGGTTGACCTCCTGCCGCGTTTCTATGATGTCTGCCAAGGCTCGATAAAGATTGACGGCACTGACATACGCGACTTGAAAATCAGCGATGTCCGCGGTCTGATGGGAATCGTGACGCAGGAAAGCATACTGTTCAACGACACGGTGTTCAACAACATAGCGTTCGGCATGGAGAACGCGACACGTGAGGCTGTCATTGAGGCGGCGAAGGTCGCCAACGCCCATGACTTCATCATGCATCTCGAAAACGGATACGACACCGTCATCGGTGACCGCGGCATGAACCTCTCCGGCGGACAACGACAGCGACTCAGCATAGCACGCGCCGTCCTCAAAAACCCCCCGATTCTCATCCTCGACGAAGCGACATCAGCCCTCGATACGGAATCGGAACGCCTTGTGCAGGAAGCACTTGCAAAAGTCATGTCGAACAGAACATCTATCGTCATCGCACACCGTCTGTCAACGATACAAAACGCCGACGAGATCATCGTGCTTGTCAAAGGCCAGATCGTGGAACGCGGAAGACACGACGAACTCATCGCCAAAGGCGGTGTATATAAACGCCTTACTGACTTGCAGTCATTCAATTAGAATTTGGTGCTTAGCAATGTAATGAATGTGGTGGCCTTCGGCCAATGTGAACGTGGTACTTTAAAAACTTTATAAACTGACATGGAGTCTGTGATTTTCACGCCTTGCAAGATTGGTCCTGTGGAGTTGAGAAACAGGACGATACGTTCGGCGGCATTTGAGAATATGGCTGCCGGCAACAAACCGTCGAAGCTGTTGTTCGACTACCACACGGCGGTGGCCCGCGGCGGCATCGGCATGACGACGGTGGCTTACGCGTCGGTCAACCGCAGCGGACTGTCGTTTGACGGGCAGCTGCTGATGTGCGAGGAAGTCGTGCCTGAGCTTAAGCGTCTCACTGATGCGATCCATGCCGAAGGCGCGAAGGCTTCGATACAACTCGGACATTGCGGCAACATGACACATCGCCGCACATGCGGCTGCATGCCGTTGGGAGCATCACGCGGGTTCAATATGTATTCGCCGACATTTCATGCCAAACTCAATGAAAAAGAAATACTTGGACTGATAGAAGACTTCGGGGCGGCTGTCCGTCTCGCCAAGAAAGCCGGCTTCGACTGCGTGGAGATTCACGCCGGACACGGCTATCTCATCAGTCAGTTCCTGTCGCCATACACCAACCACCGTCATGACAAATGGGGCGGGTGCCTTGAAAACAGGATGCGTTTCATGCGGGAAGTAGTGAAGAAATGCCTTGAGGCTGCCGGCGATGACATCGCCGTCATCGTCAAGACAAACATGTTCGACGGGATGCGCCGCGGACTTGGTGAAGAGGATTGCATGAAAGTGGCGAAGGAACTGCAAGACCTTGGCGTCCACGCACTCGTGCTGACGGCAGGCTTCGTGAGCTGCGCCCCAATGGAGGTGATGGCAGGCGCAATGCCGATGAAGACACTGATACATTACATGCCATGGAAGACGATGTGGTGGCTCAAGGCGATGATATGGCTCGGCGGCAGCATGATGATTAAGGAAGTGCCTTACAAAGACGCGTATTTCTATGAACGCGCCATGCGTTTCCGTAAGGAACTCGCAATGCCGCTGATCTACGTCGGCGGAATGGTTGACATCAACGACATGGAGAAAGTCATTGGCAGCGGTTTTGTCGCCTTCCAGATGGCACGCGCACTCGTCAACGACACCGACTTCGTGAATAAACTGCATTCCGGCGAGCTGACAAAGAGTCCGTGTGGACACTCGAACTACTGCATCGGCAGGATGTACTCGGAACCGATGGTATGCCATCACTGCGTGAAAGAGAAGTTGCCGGAGAAAATTGAGAGAGAAGTGGAGAGGCTGGAGGCAAGGGGGGGAATAGATTAGAGATTAAAGATGAGAGATAAAAGATAAAAGATGGGATTCCGGAAGAATATGAATGATTTGAATTTTCAACAGAACTGTGACATCACGGCGATAGTCACCGGCGCATCGGGAAGCATCGGAAGTGCTGCTACTAAGATGCTGATTGACAGAGGTTTCAGCGTCATCATGGCTTGCCGTAATCTCGTGAAAGGCGCGGAAGTCCGTGAAAAAATAATGAAGGAACGCCCTGATGCCGATGTACAGCTTCTTCAACTTGACCTCGCGTCGTTCAAATCAATTGCGAATTTTGCCAAAGAGATTGAAAATCTTGAGGTTAAGCCGAAATATCTGCACAACAACGCCGGCATCCTCTGCCGTAATTTCTGTACAACGGAAGATGGTTTTGAAATGACATTTGGTACTAATTACATAGGTACGGTGTATCTGACCAAACTCCTCATGCCAATAATGGGCGACGGCTTCCATGTCGTGAACACTGTCTCGCTGACACGCTACATCTCTGATGTCAATCATGATATTTTTGATGTAAATGAAAAGAAATTCAAGCAGTTGCGAACGTATGGCATTTCAAAATACGCGCTTATGCTGTATTCGCTGAAACTTTCACAGATGATCCCGGAAGGCTGTCATGTCAATATGACAGACCCTGGCATTGTCAACAGCAACATGATTACGATGCACCGTTGGTTCGACCCGCTTGCCGATGTCTTGTTCAGGCCGTTCTTCTGCTCAACGCCGGAACAGGGCGCAATACCGGCATGTAACGCTTTGATTTCCAAAGATAACGGAATGTTCTTCCGGAAAGACAGATGCAAAAAACTTCCACAGAGATTTCATGATCACAAACTGATGGATTGGCTTTGGGACGAAACGAACGCAATAATTGAGAAAACTCAAAAAAAATAACGGAACAAAAAGAAAAAAACATTATTTTTGCGCAAAATTTTAAAAGGAAATATGGATTTAAGTAAGATTCTTGCAATTTCAGGAAAACCAGGTTTGTTCCTGATCAAGTCACAGGGCGCAGGTAAGCTCATCGTCGAGTCAATAATTGATGGCAAGCATTTTCCTGCTTTCGCTAATGATAAGATTAGCTCTCTCGAAGAAATCAGCATTTTTACAACCGATGAAGACACTCCGTTGAAGAACGTCTTCATGAGCATCCATGATAAAATTGGCGATAAACTTGATTTCGACGTGAAGAAATTGTCACCGGTCGAACTGAAGGAGAAATTCATGCTTGTTCTGCCGAATTATGATGAAGATGCAGTGTATCAGTCAGATATGAAGAAAGTCTTCCAATGGTATCAGCTTTTGAATGACAAGGGTCTGCTTGATTTCACCGTTGAGGAAGAGAAAAAAGAGGCTGTGACGGAAGAGCCGGTAGCAGAGGAAAAAGCCGAGAAAAAGCCAGCGAAAAAGACTGCAGCTAAGAAAGAAACTGCAAAGAAAGAGACCGTGAAGAAAGAGACAGCGAAGAAGACGACAACAAAGAAAGCCGCTGTCAAAGAAACGGCGAAGAATACTACAAGCGCTGGCACAGCAAAGACTGTCAAAGGTCTGAAGAAAGTGTAACCGCCTGATTTATAAATGCTATAGTCCGGTGGAAGTTGTTTTCACTGGACTTTTTTGTGATAAATGGTCTTTGAGAAATATTGTTAGAATGAAAAAGATTTCAGACTTTACAGTTGTCGGGAAACAGTCATGGCGGCGTGCCGCGTGTCTTCGTCTCAAATGTGATGACAAACTGCCGGAGATACGTGGCGGACAGTTTGTCCAGGTGCGCGTCGATGGCGGACAGCAAACGTATCTTCGTCGCCCTATCTCTATCCATGATGTTGATTATCAAAATAATACCATCGACTTACTCATTCAGGAGAAACATGAAGGCACAAAGATTCTGTGCGGGTTGCCCGTCGGTTCAAAAGTGAATCTCGTTTATCCTTTGGGTAATGGCTTCACGATGCCTGAAAATGATGACGAGATACTGCTTGTCGGCGGCGGCATCGGCATCGCACCGCTGCTTTATTTCGCAAAGACAATAAAGGAAAACCGCAATAAGAAAGTCTCGTTCCTGCTCGGAGGCCGCTCGTCAGACGACCTGATTCTCCTTGAACGCTTTCGCGAAGTGGGGGAGGTGTTCATCACGACAAACGACGGAAGCCTCGGCGAATGTGGCTTTGTGACGCAACATTCTCTTTGGAATATGAAGAAAATCAATAAGATATATGCTTGTGGCCCGATGCCGATGATGAAAGCTGTGGCGAAAGTCGCACGGGAAAAAGACATCTGGTGCGAGGTGTCGCTCGAAAATCAGATGGCGTGTGGCATCGGCGCCTGTCTGTGCTGTGTCGAGAACACCACGGAAGGCAACGTCTGTGTCTGCAAGGAAGGTCCGGTCTTTAACATAAATCGTTTGCTATGGTGAATACAGTAATAAAACTCAAGGGCCTCACACTCAAGAATCCGGTCATGACAGCGTCCGGGACATTCGGCTATGGTGAAGAATACACAGATTTTGTGGATCTTTCTGAACTTGGCGGCATCGTGGTGAAAGGCACGACGCTGAATAGCCGCGAAGGTAACCCGTATCCGAGAATGGCGGAGACCCCGAAGGGGATGCTTAACTGCGTCGGACTTCAGAACAAGGGCGTGGATTATTTCATCGAGACGATTTATCCACGCATCAAAGACTTCGACACTAACGTCATAGTGAACGTAAGTGGTTCAAATATTGACGATTACGTTGCCGCCGCCGCGAAGATTGACGCTCTGGAAAAGATTCCCGCCATCGAACTCAACGTCTCGTGTCCCAACGTGAAACAAGGCGGTATGGCATTCGGCGTGACGTGCTCCGGAATAGAACAAGTTGTCAAAGCAGTGCGTGAGGCTTATCATAAACACTTGATAGTCAAGCTGTCGCCTAACGTGACAAACATTGCTGAGATTGCAAAAGCCGCAGAAGCCGCCGGTGCCGACTCGGTGTCTCTGATAAATACCCTTCTCGGAATGGCCATCGACGCGGAGACCCGCAAACCGGTTCTGTCTATGGTAACAGGCGGATTGTCAGGGGCTTGCGTGAAACCTGTCGCGTTGAGAATGGTGTGGCAGGTCGCAAAGGCTGTCAAGATTCCTGTTATCGGACTTGGAGGAATTTCTTCAGCTACCGATGCGATAGAGTTCCTGCTGGCTGGCGCCTCGGCGATAGAAATCGGGACGGCAAACTTCATCGATCCGGCTATATCTGCAAAGATAGCAAAAGGTATCGTTGAATACTGTGAACATCATCAGGTGAATGATGTTAATGAACTTATCGGTGGATTAATTGCGTAAAAATGAGAGATACTTACTATAAGATATTTAGTATCAAGAGTTTGGCTCTTTATCTGATAACTCTTATATTGGTAAGTGTCGTCTTTCATGATCATTTTGCCGGCTGGCACTGGGTGCTTTGGGGTGTCGGCTCGACAGCGTTTTTCTTCTTGGGATCGTGGCAGTTTATTGAAAGATCAGGAAACATGAGCCCAAAGAGGTTTTTGCTGTTTGTTTTTGTTTTTGCATTGGTTATCAGAGTGTTGTATGTCTGGCTGATGTGTTATTACTATACTTTTAAGACAGGGATTCCGCTTGAATATGGTGCCTCCGACAGCTTAGGATATCATCATAAAGCCTTGCAACTTGGTAAAATCATTGAAAACGGACAGCTGCGTGATTTCATAAATGCTGTTTTAGCACAACATATCGCTTTTTCAGATTTGGGATATGTAGTGACACTTGGCTGCATTTATGGGCTTTTTGGTCCTAACATATTGATTCCGCACCTGTTCCATTCGTTGCTCAGTGCATATATCTGTGTTTTGGTTTACCGGTTGGCCGACCGTCTGTTCGACAATCGCACTGCGAGAATAGCTGCAGTGATGAGTGCTTTCATGCCGCTTTTCATTTATTACTGTGGTCTCCATCTGAAAGAAATAGATTTCGCGTTTTTCCTGATTTTATGCATCGAAAGAATTGATTTCGTGATGCGTGAACGGAAAAACATTATGTGGAACATATTTCTGATACTTTTTTCGTTGCTGATGGTTTTTGCTTACAGAGCAAGCACTGGAATATGTGTTTTTGTCTCGTTTTTTGTGTATGTGTTTGTAAATCAAAAGATAACAAAAACAGAAAGAATTGTCGGAGTGTCGGTGGCAATAGTGTCGTTGGTCTTGTTCATTATAAGCGGAATCGGCTGGGAGATTATTCGCACTTTTTCAATTGCATTCACTCAAGTTGATTACAACTTCCAATATGTTCCTGGTGCTTTCGTGCTTCCACTGCCTAAGATGACATCCGATGGAAATGAAAATCTTAAGCTGATAAATGGAATGGTGTTTGTGAAAAATGTCATCGGATTCTTTGCAATGTATTCATTCATAATTGCTTACCGTGAGAAGAAACTTCGCGAGATGAGCCTGTTGGCACTTGTCCCGATAACGTATCTCGCCATCGTTGCAAGCATACGTTTCTTCTCGATTGAGCGTTTTTATTTTCCGGCTCTGCCTTGCCTGACGCTCTTGGCCGCTTACTCGATTTCTCATTTTGAGAAAAAGGATCAAAAGTGGTTTTCCGCCTACCTCGCCGTCTTGCTCGTTGCAATAATGTTTTGGAGTTATTACAACATAATCACTTCATAATCAGATGATATTCACTTCGGGGCTTATCTCGATGCCGAATTTTTCTTTGACAGAATGCTGGATCTTTTTCATTAACTCGATGATTTCCAATGGCTTTCCTGAACCGTAATGAACCAGGACAAGTGCCTGCTTGTCCCACACTCCTACGTGTTTCTCACGGTAACCTTTCCAACCTGCCTTGTCGATGAGCCAGCCTGTAGGAACTTTGACCATGTTGTCCTTTTCGGGATACGATGGTATCTCTGGATATAAAGCCTTTAGTTTCAAATATTTATCTATACTTACAATGGCGTTCTGGAAGAAACTTCCCGCACTCCCGACAACCCCGACTTCAGGCAGCTTCTCTTTCCTTATTTCCTTGACGGAATCTGCTACATCTTGAATTGTCGGGTTTGTTATATTTTTGGAAATCAAGTTGTTACGGATATTTCCGTAATCTAATTTCAACTCGCCTTTCTTTTTCAAAACAAAATCAACGGCAAAAATCAACGGGTAAAAGCCACGCTCTCTTAACTCTCCTCTCTTAACTTTTAACTCCTTAAAAACGCTGTTTCTGTATGAAAATTTACATTCCTCATTGGTGAAAACTCTAATCTCACCCGATGCCAAATCAATCGTATGTACTTGATAGATAGCGTCTTTGACTTCCGCGCCGTAAGCGCCAATGTTTTGCACAGGTGCTGCTCCAACCTTTCCGGGAATGTCGGAGAGGTTTTCAAGACCATGCAGATTCTCAGCGACAGTGAAGTCAACAAAGTCTTTCCAGACCTCACCGCTGAAACATCTGATAACCTTTTGATTTTCAGTGTCTTCAATAATTTTTATGCCTTTGAAATCCGGGTAAACAACGAAACCGTCGTAAAAGTCATTGCAGAAAAGAATATTGCTTCCGCCACTTAAAATCAAGACCTGGTCCTTCTCAAAACATTGCCTGAAAATCTTGTTGTCAAGCAATAAATTCACGTCATCAGTCGTTTCCAGTCTCTGAAAATACTTGGCCTTGACATTGAAGCCGAATGTGTTAAGCTCTCGCAAAGAGAAGTCTTTTTCCATTTGTTAAAAATTTTTCAAAATTAGATAAATTTTGTCAAACATCAGTATAAAATTTCTAATTTTAACACTTTAAATTTTTAGGGTATTGAAACGTGTTATAGTATCGGTAATCAATGACTTAGTAACTGACCAGAGGGTTAATAAGTCGTGCTTGACATTGCAGAAGGCTGGTTTCGACGTACTTTTGGTCGGTCGCCGCCAACGCAAGTCGCCGCCGATGGACGAACGTCCGTACAAATCCCGTCGCATGAAGCTGATTTTTGAAAAGGGGCCGTTTTTCTATGCCGAATACAACATAAGGCTTTTCCTGTTTTTGCTGTTTCATCGCGCTAACTGTTTGCTTTCCAATGATTTGGATACATTGCTCCCGAATTTCTTGATCTCAAGACTGAAAAGGATAAAACTGATATACGACAGTCATGAATATTTCACCGAGGTGCCGGAATTGGTGAACCGCCCGAAAGTCCAGAAAGTGTGGCGTGGCATTGAAGAGTATATCGTTCCGAAACTTCCTGAAATGATAACGGTGTGTAAATCAATCGCAGATATGTTCCATGAGAAATATGGCATTGATGTTCATGTGGTTAGGAACATTCCGATGAGGAAAACGCTGCCACTTCCGTTGACGCGGGAGGAGGCTGGCCTTGACCAGGAGAAACACATTCTCTTGCTTCAAGGTTCAGGGATAAATATTCATCGCGGCTCGGAGGAACTTGTTGAAGCGATGCGTTATCTTGATGATTGTCAGCTTGTTATAATCGGTGGGGGAGACGTGCTTCCGGTTCTGAAAGAGAAAGTAGCCCAAAACCATTGGGATGACAAAGTGAAGTTCTTCCCGCGGATGCCGTATCAGAAAATGATGTCGATAACACAACTCGCTGAACTTGGATTCACTTTAGACAGAGACACGAATTTGAATTACCGTTTCAGTTTGCCGAACAAGCTTTTTGATTACATCCAAGCCGGCGTGCCTGTCGTCGCTTCGCATCTCGTTGAAATTGAACGGATTGTGAGAAATTACAATATCGGAACGTTTGTGGAGAGTCACGAGCCGCAGTCAATCGCTGAAACAATAAAAAATGCTTTGAACGATAGGGATTCGTTGGCGTTGTGGAAACAGAATCTTACCATCGCAGCCCGTGAGTTGTGCTGGGAGAACGAAGAAAAGGTCTTGCTTGATATTTATGAGAAATATGCCTGATAATCATATACATATCGTTTCTTTTGATATTCCGTATCCCGCCAATTACGGCGGTGTCATTGATGTCTTTTACAAACTGAAGTCATTGTCGGAACGCGGGGTGAAGATTCATCTGCACACATTTGAATATGGCCGCGAGCATTCTTCCGCTCTGGAAAAACTGTGCTTTTCGGTGAATTATTACAAACGTGATACTTCGTTCAAGAAGTCACTGCAACGCCTGCCATATATCGTAACATCAAGATTATCAGATGAATTGATTGAAAATCTGAAAAAAGACGATTATCCGGTTCTGCTTGAAGGACTGCATTGCTGCGGCGTTTTGCTGGACAAAACGATGACCGGCAGAAAGGTTTTTGTCAGGACTCACAATGTGGAACATGATTATTACAGACTGCTTGCGAAAAGCGAGAAGAACCTGTACAAGAGAGTGTTTTTTGTGGCAGAGTCCGCGAGGCTGCGGAGGTTTGAGCCGATTCTGAACAGGGCGACCGGCATTTTGGCAATCTCAAATAATGATTTCGAATATTTCAGTCATCGTTATAAAAATGTCAGTCTTATACCGGCATATAATGGTTTTGATGAGGTGAATGTCATTGATGGTCAGGGTGATTACGTGCTTTATCACGGGAAACTTGATGTTGCTGAGAACTATAATGCCGCCGAGTTTCTTGTTAAAAAGGTATTCAATGACATTGATGTCAACTTGAAGATTGCGGGCATGAATCCGCCGGAGCATCTTGTCGCATTGGCCGCTGAAAATCGTAATGTTGAGCTGATTCCGAATCCTGACGACGAGCTGATGCAGAATCTGATCCGTAACGCGCATATCAACATTCTTGTCACTGCACAGGCTACCGGTCTCAAGCTCAAGCTTCTGAACGCATTGTTTAACGGACGCTACTGCGTGGTTAATTCAAAGATGGTTGACGGTTTGAATGTCAATGACTTGTGTGTTGTGGCAGACTCTGCTGATGAGATGAAGACGGTTATCTTAAACTTGATGGACAAGTCATTTTCCGAAGAGCTGGTCTCAGTCAGAAAAAGCAGGATGGGCGATTTTTATGATGCGTCGCGTGCCACCGACAGGTTGTTGTCGGTGTTATTTGGATGACTCCACCGTGCCGTTGATGCAGTTAAGCACTCGCGAAGGATATTTCAGAATGAGGTTGTAGTTGTGAGTCGCCATCAGGATTGTCGTGTCCTGGTTGCGTATTTTCAGGAAGAGTTTCATGATGTCGTTTGTCGTGTCGGGATCAAGGTTGCCGGTCGGCTCGTCTGCCAAAATGACATCAGGGTTGTTTAGCAATGCTCTCGCGATTGCGATACCTTGTTGCTCGCCGCCCGACAGCTGGTGCGGCATTGATTTCAATTTGTCTTGTAAACCAACGAGTTGCAAAACGTCATTTATGCGTCTGGATATGGATTTCTCGTCATCCCAGCCGGTGGCTTTCAGGACAAACGACAAGTTCTGCTCGACATTCCTGTCATAAAGAAGTTGGAAATCCTGGAACACGATGCCTATCTTTCTTCTGAGGAATGGTATGTCTTTCCGTTTTATTTCATTCAGGTTGAAGCCGGCGATGTTGAAGATGCCGTCTTTCGCGGGCAGCTCGGCGTACAGGGTCTTGAGGAGCGTTGACTTGCCTGAGCCGCTTTTCCCGATGAGATACACAAACTCGCCCCGACCGACTTCAAGGTTTATGTCTTTGAGAATCAGGTTCTCGTGTTGAAATACCGAGCCGTTTTTTATTGAGATGACGTTTTCCATAATAAAAATTTTTGCAAAGATAATTTTTTTAATGTGATGGCCTGCTGTCAATGTGAAAAATGTGTTGGCAGCCGTAAGGCCATCACATTATTACCAGCTGCCGCTTGCGCCGCCTCCGCCGAAGTGACCGCCTCCGAAACCGCCGAAACCTCCGCCGCCATAACCGCCGGAACCTCCGCTGAAGCCGCCCCATCCGCTGTTTCTTCTGTTGCCCGACAACAAGCTCAGCCAGAATAAGGTCCTCCAGAAATCAGAGTTGCTGCCCTTGCCCGACATGGTGCCACCGTTGTTTTTGTTGCTGAATCCTAATAGTATTATGACAAATACCATGATTATCAGTATTATGATGGCAACCGCAAAGCCTTGCAGATCTTCTCCGCTGTTGTATTCATCAGCTGAAAACTGACCTGAAGCCAGTCCGATGATTACGTCAGTGGCTGCTTCTATGGCTGTGTAATAATCATTTAGCTTGAACGATGGTATCATCTCCTGCTCGATGATGCGTCGCGCAATCGCATCGGTGATGAAAGGCTCAAGTCCGTAGCCGACCTGAATGGTTACACCGCCCGACTCGTTGCCCTTTTTCGGCTTGATGAGGATGACGGCTCCGTTGTTCTCTTTATGCCCTACGCCCCATTTCTCGCCAATCTGATATGCGAAATCGGCAACAGTGGTGCCGCCTAAGTCATCAATGGTTATGACACATATCTGCGTTGAGGTGGTGTCGTTGAAACGCACGAGCTTGTTTTCAAGAAGCTGCTCCTGCCTGGCACTCAACACATTGGCGAAGTCATTGACCAATCTCGGCGGCACAGGCCTCGCCGGAATGTCTTGCGCGGAAACAGAAAATGAGATTGCAAATAAAACAGCGGCGACAAACCCACGAAGAAAAACCATCGTCGCTCTGCGCTCTCTTAACTCTGCTCTTTTATCTCTTAACTTTTTCACGCCTCCTCCTTTCCGAAAGATATGTCATCAGGCAGCTCGTTCACGTCATCGCTTTGGTATGGGAAGAAAGCCTTGAGTTTCTCGCCGACGCGCAGGATGCCGCTTGTCACGCCGCCGGTGAAGTCACCTTCGCGGAAACATCTCGTCATCTCGTCTTTCACGTCGTTCCAGAAGTCATGTTCAACTAATCTGTTGATGCCTTCGTCGCCGATGATTGCAAATTTTCTGTCAGCAACAGCGAGATATATCAGCACGCCGTTGCGGGCTGCTGTCTCTTTCATTTTTAACATGTTGAAAACCACTACACTGCGGTCAAGAACATCGCCTTTGCAATGGTTTTCAACGTGCACCCTGATCTCGCCGCTGGTGTTCAGCTCGGCGGTTTTGATGGCGTTGACAATCGTGTCTTGCTGCTCGGTGCTAAAGAATTTTTTTGGATTCATACTAAACAAATTTGATTGCCATGGCAAAAGTGAAAAATGTGGTTGCCTGCGGCGAATATGTGCAAGCAACCACATCTTAAATTAAAACTCAACTTTTGGTGCCACCTCGCTGCCGGCCACCGCCTTGAAGTATCCGACCTTCTCGAAGTCGAACATGTTCGCGATGATGTTGCGCGGGAATGCTCTTACATATTGGTTGTATTCCCTCGCCTTGTCGTTGAATTTCTGTCGCTCGACAGTGATGCGGTTCTCTGTCCCTTCAAGCTGTGACTGAAGTTCGAGGAAGTTCTGGTTGGCTTTGAGGTCGGGGTATTGCTCAACGCTGACAAGGAGTCTCGACAGTGCGCCTGACAGCTCGTCCTGAGCCGCCTGGAACCTCGCTATGTCTTCCGGTTCAAGGTCTGTCGGGTCGAGAGTGATGCCCGTGGCTTTCGCGCGGGCATTGATGACATCCGTCAAGGTACTGCTCTCGTGCTCGGCGTAGCCTTTCACTGTCGCCACGAGGTTCGGGATGAGGTCGGCCCTGCGCTGATAGACGTTCTCAACCTGCGCCCATTGCGCCTCGACGCTCTCCTGCTTAGAGACCATGCCGTTGTAACTGTTTTTAATCCAACCGAAGATTGCCAA
>JAKSMZ010000021.1 GCA_024400355.1 Bacteroidales bacterium | reverse complement strand
GGACGTCAGGTTTTCATCCTGGTAACTCGGGTTCAAATCCCGGAGAGACTACAAACAAAGTTGAAGATTGGGGAGTTGTAAGATTCGATGGGGTCTCTTCGTCTAGTCTGGTTAGGACGTCAGGTTTTCATCCTGGTAACTCGGGTTCAAATCCCGGAGAGACTACAAGGTTATTGAATGTTGAATTTCAGAAGACAGAGGTTTTAGCTTAGAGCGATGACATTTGTTTTCTGATTTTTGTATATGATAGTTGATGCTGAAATATGTTTCACATACAAAAATGAATTTCAGGGAAAAACTGACATCTTTTATCCTAACGGTTTTCGTTTTCATATCCGGGATTGAGGTCAACGCGCAAAATTTCACTGACAATCTCAGCTTCGGACTGAGAGCCGGTCTGAACATGACGACGGTAGGTGGCATCACCGAGTCAGGTCTCGAACTCGGATTCACGGCTGGCGTCGGGAGCAAATACAGCATATCTGGGAACAGCAGCATGTCGGCCGAACTGCTTTACACCACCGGCGGGATGAGTGCCGACATAACCGTCGAGACCAGCGACACCAAAATCAAGACTTACGACAAGATTCATCTGCATTATATCGCAATACCTGTTGTTTATCAATACTATTTCACCGACATTCTCGGTCTTGAAATCGGCCCGCAGTTTGGGTTCTGCCTTGGCGGAAAAGAAAAAAACAAAATCGGAAACGGGAACTGGATACCGACAAAACTCAGTTCTGCCGATTACAACGTCTTCGACTGTGGCATATTGGCAGGAATATATACCAACAACATCTCACAGGGAAACGACTTTTTGGTCAGCCTACGCGTATATTTCGGGCTTACGGATGCCATGAAATACGAAGGCAGCAACAAGAACATCTGCATACAATTCGGCATCGGTTATATTATCGGGAAATAATCTATGAGTTATAAAACGCAAATCATCATTGGCAATCAATACAATCCATTTTTAAACCTTGCGGTTGAAAGTTCACTCTTGAACAACGGCGACGACGACACTGTGACAATGTTTCTCTGGAAGAACCATCAGACTGTCGTTTACGGGTACAACCAGAATCCATTCACGGAGTGCAACGTTGACATGCTGCTTTCGGAAGGCGGACATGCGGCACGGCGCAGGACAGGCGGCGGCGCGGTTTATCACGACCTCGGAAATCTGAATTTCTCCTTCGTGGCGCATAAAAAACATTATGATGTCAGGAAACAGCTCGAAGTCATACAGACAGCATTGGGTTTCTTAGGCTTGGAGACAGAAATATCAGGCAGGAACGACCTCACTTATGATGGCCGCAAGTTCTCGGGAAACGCCTTCGGATTCTACAAAGAACGACGGCTTCATCACGGCACGATCCTGATAAAGACCGACACCGAAAAGCTGACGAAATACCTAAAAGTCAATCCGGCGAAACTGCAGAAACACGGCGTGAAATCAGTGGCGAGCAGAATCATAAACCTCTCCGAAGTCGTTGACATCACCTCAGACACCATCATTCCACACCTCACAAAAGCGTTCGAGCAAGTCTATGAAATAAAGCCTGAGATTGTTGATTTCAATGATTTACTGACGAGCAATGTCTTGAAAACCAGAGACATCTTCGCCAGCGACGAATACCTTTTCGGCAAATGGCGCAATTTCCATGCGAAGAAAAGCGCACAGTTCCTGTGGGGACTTGCCGAAATCGACTTGCACATCAACGAAGAAAAAGGCATCATCGAGAATATCTCAATAGCCTCCGACGGACTTGAGCCTGAGCTGATTGAGGAGACTGAGCGCATCCTGACCGGCGCGAGCATCAAAGAAATGCCTGATTTCGGAAACAACGAGGTGGCGAGAGACATCGCAGGGATGATATATTAGCAACCGCCACAAATTTCACGAAACAGCGCGACAACGGAATTTGAGGAAATATTTGATGTGGTTTCCACTTATTTTTGTAATTTTGCACGATTTTTAATCTTCATTAAAATCAACTGATTTTAATGACTTTAAGAACTTTACAGACTTTATAAACTTTCAAACTTTAAGAACTTTACAAACTGATGAAGTACTTTTTGCTGCCGTTAGGCTGTCAGATGAACAGAAGTGACACGGAACGCGTAAGGACCGTGCTGCAAGGAATGGGTTTCAGCGAAACCGACAAGGAAGAAGAGGCCACAATCTTAGGCGTCATCGCATGCTCGGTGAGACAAAAAGGCATCGACAAAGTATATAGCCGCATATTGAAATGGAACGAGATGAAGACGAGCCGCAACTGCATAACCTTCGTCTCAGGCTGCATCCTGCCCGCCGACCGCGAGCGTTTCGTGAAGCTGTTTGACCTCGTCTTCACCATGAACGAACTCCCCGACCTGCCCGACATGATAAGGCAATACGGAGTCTTCGTGCCGGTCAACGGACAGCAACCGACCGGCAATGCTCCAGCCGGACAGATCAAGCAAGTTCATTTCACCGCACCTTATATTAATAACCCGACACCAAAACGTTTCGACCAGATCAATCCGTCGGCAAACATGGACCGTTTCTGGGTCATCGAGCCGGATCACCTGTCTGAATTTGAGGCATTCATCCCGATTCAGAACGGATGCAATAAGTTCTGCACCTATTGCGCCGTGCCTTACACAAGAGGCCGCGAGGTCTCAAGGAAGTCGGAGGAAATCTTGGCGGAGCTGAAATGTCTTGTTGACAAAGGCTATAAATCAATCACTTTGCTCGGACAGAACGTCAATTCGTACGGTCTCGACAAGAAAGGCGAAGAGATTAACTTCGCTGAGTTGCTGAGACGCGTCGGGCAATACGGCGACGAGAGCGGCAAGGAGTTCTGGGTTTATTTCACCTCACCGCATCCACGCGACATGAGCGATGAAGTCATTGAAGTCATATCGCAGTACAGATGTCTGGCAAAACAGATACACATCCCGATTCAGTCGGGTGATGATGCCATGCTCCAGAGGATGAACCGCAAGCACAACCTTGAGGCGTATCGTCATATCATTCAGACAATCAGAAGGTTGCTTCCAACAGCGACGATATTCACCGACATCATCGTCGGATTCACGGGCGAGACAGAAGAAGAATTCGAGAACACACGCAAGGCGATGGAAGAATTCAAATACAACATGGCATTCATTGCCCAGTACAGCGTGCGCCCGGGCGCGGTGGCTTCAACGTGGGCCGACGATGTCCCGAAATCGAAGAAACGCGAGCGTTATCACATCCTGACAAACGAGTTGATGAAGCACTCTCTCGTTTATAATCAAGGACTTGTGGGCAAGACACAGAAAATGCTCGTCACAGGCTGCGACAGGAAAAACGGTTATCTGACAGGACACACGGAAGGCAAAATCGTAATCCGTTTCAGATCGACCGACAAGAAGCTCATCGGACAGATTGTCACAGTGAAGGTGACAAGCGCGACAGAGCTTTCAATTGAAGGCGAACTTGTGGAGCTATAAAGTAGAAAGTTCATAAAATTATAAAGCAGAAAGTTATAAAGTAGAAAGTGGTGAAGGTTGCGTTCAAGACATTGGGTTGCAGGGTGAACCTGTACGAGACGGATGCGTTGGCATCGCAGTTCAAGGCGGCAGGTTACGAAATCGTTGAAAATGAAGATGATGCCGACATTTACATTGTCAACACTTGCACTGTGACGAACCAGAGTGACCAGAAATGCAGGCAGGCGTTGAACCAAATCAGACGCTCCCACCCCACCGCTGTCATCGCCGCGACCGGCTGCATGGTGAACCACAGGAAACAGGAGATGTTAGACTCAGGTGTCATCAATTTCGCCATCGACAACGAAAGAAAATACGCCATTTTCAGCATAATCGACAGTTGCATAAAAGGCGAAACAATTGATCCAGAGGGCTTTGACAAAGACCTTTTCAGCTACAGCCCTGCATTCGACACGTTCCACACCAGAAGCCTGATAAAGATACACGACGGCTGCAACAACTTCTGCTCCTATTGCATCATCCCGAACGTAAGAGGCAGAGCCACAAGCCGTTGCGACGAGGAGATATACGAAAACATACGTCAGGTGGTGGCTCACGGCTTCAGGGAAATAGTCTTGACCGGCGTGAACATGGGGCGTTATCAATATGAAAACGTGAATTTCGAGCAGCTTATTGAAGGAATCCTGAAAATCGACGGCGACTTCAGGGTCAGGATTTCGTCGATTGAACCCGACAACTTCAGCGACCGTTTCCTGAGGTTGTTTGAGAACCCGAAGCTTGCGCCGCACATGCACATCTGCCTGCAGAGCGGAGCTGAGAACACCTTGCGCGAAATGCACCGTCATTACACGGCGGCACAGTTCAAGGAGATGTGCGACAGGATCAAGAGTGCAGTGCCAGATTTCAACATCACGACGGATGTCATCGTCGGCTTTCCTGGCGAGACGGAGGAAGACTTTGCCGAGAGCGCGGAGATGTGCAGAAAAATCGGGTTCAGCCACATTCACACCTTCAAATACTCAATAAGGACAGGCACGAAAGCAGCAGCGATGCCGAATCAGGTCCCGGAGACGGTGAAGACCGAGCGGAGTGCAGTCATCAGACAGATTTCGGCTGAAAACAAGTTGAAATATTTCAACCGGATGCTCGGCAAGCCGCAGAAAATGCTGATTGAACGCATCATGGCCGACGGTACGGCACGAGGCTACGGAGAGAATTACATCCCGTTGCGGTTGAAAGCCAAAGGGTTAGAAAGGAACACATTTGTTGAAGTCACACTAAAGGATGTAATTAATAAAGGTGACAACTCGGAAATAATCTGTTGAAAAAAATTTTAAGAAAAATGTTTTTCGTATGCAAAAAATATCTATTTTTGCAGCTCGAAAAAGAAGAATAGAAAAAGAAATAAAAATATATAAAAAATATGGCAAATCACAAATCGTCGTTAAAGAGAATCCGTCAGACAGAAGAAAGACGTTTACACAACCGCTTCTATGCAAGAGCAATGCGCGCAGCAGTCAGAAGCTTCAGAGAATTAACAAGCAAAGCTGATGCAGAAGCAAAGCTTTCAGAAATGTACAAGGTTATCGACCGCACGGCAAAACGTGGTATCATCCACCGCAACAAAGCTGCCAACTTGAAGTCAAAACTCGCACATTTCACAGCGAAACTGGCATAATTCTTCCAAGACAGAATACAAAAAGCAGGAGACAAGACATCTGTAGTCTCCTGCTTTTTTTTGACATTTGCCATCAGCAGGTCATGATTTTTGTGTATCTTTGCGGAAAATTATTTTTATGAAATCTTTTGCAAAAAGCACAAAAAGCATCAAAGGCTGGGCCATGGGCGACCGTCCGAGAGAGAAGATGCTCGAGAAAGGAAAAGAAGCGTTGAGCGATGCCGAACTCATCGCAATATTGTTGGGTTCGGGCAACATGGAAGAGACCGCTGTCGATTTGTCGAGGCACATCCTGAACGATGTAGGAAACAACCTGATATGCCTTTCTCAGTTGAGCATCAATGAATTGACGAAATACAAAGGCATCGGGCAGGCAAAGGCAGTGACGGTGGCAGCCGCGCTTGAGCTTGGACGGCGGCGGCGTTTCGCTGAAGCGGCGAGGCAGACGGAGATACACAGCAGTTCGGAGGCATTCGAGTATTTTTACGCGAGAATGTCGGATTTGACACACGAGCAGTTCTGGATCATGCTTCTAAACTCGGCAAACAACGTGATAAAAATGGAGCAGATCGGAGTCGGAGGGCTGAACGGCGCATCCGCCGACCCGAGGAAGATATTCAAGATTGCCATTGAAAATCAAGCGACTGCAATTATGTTATGCCATAATCATCCATCAGGCAGCATGCTGCCAAGCAAAACGGACAGACAACTGACTAAAAACGTGATTGATTGCGGCAAGATATTGAACATCAAGGTATTAGACCATTTAATCATAGGAGAAAACCGATATTACAGCTTCGCTGACCAAAATGAAATTTGAAAACAAAAAAGCTGAAGCTGACAAAACGGATACACAAGACAAACATGAAGATAGTAACAGTCATTGGGGCAAGACCCCAGATCATCAAAGCGGCGGCACTGAGCCGCGCCATAAAGGAACATTTCAGCAAAGAAGTGCATGAAGTCATCGTGCACACAGGACAGCATTACGACGAAAACATGTCGCAGGTCTTTTTTGACGAACTCGGCATCCCGCAGCCAGACTACAATTTAGGAGTCGGCTCAGCGTCACACGGCGTTCAGACAGCAAGAATGACAGAAGGCATTGAAGACATATTAATAAAGGAGAAACCTGACTGCATCGTTCTTTATGGCGACACGAACTCAACACTGGCAGGAGCAATCGCGGCGGCCAAAATCCACGTCCCGATTGCGCATATCGAAGCCGGACTGCGTTCTTTCAACAAGTCGATGCCGGAAGAAATCAACAGGATTTGCTGCGACCACTGCTCCACCCTTTTGTTTTCGCCGACAGCCACAGGTTACAAGAACCTTGTAAATGAAGGGTTTAACCCAGACAACAAGCCGAAGTTCACCATCGACAATCCGGGAATATATCACTGCGGTGACGTCATGTTTGACAACAGCAAGCATTTTGCGCAAATAGCCGATTCAAAATCACAAATTCTTGACAAAGAAGGACTTAAAGGCAACGACTACATTCTCTGCACGATTCACAGAGACAACAACACCGACCAGCCGGCGAGACTCAATGCCATTTTCAGGGCGCTGTTGAAGATTGCCGGAAGCGCATCAGTCGTTTTGCCATTACATCCGAGAACCGCCAAATTATTGAAAATCAATCTTGACGAGAAACTATTCAATCAGATTTCAACAAACAAAAACATAAAGATACTTCCGCCGGCATCATTCTTGGACATGATTGTGCTGGAGCGCCACGCCAAGATGGTCATCACCGATTCAGGCGGAGTTCAGAAAGAGTCGTTTTTCTTCCAAAAGCCCTGCCTCATTTTGAGAAGCGAGACGGAATGGAGGGAGATTGTTGAGTGCGGGGCGGCTGTCATCACCGATGCCGACGAAGCGAAAATCATTGAGTCGTACAACGTTTTCGACAGCAATCCGCCGCATAATTACCCCGAATTTTTCGGTGACGGGAAGGCTGCGGAGTTCATCTGCAACGAAATGTTAAAAAATTTGTAAAAACATGTTGCACGTTTAAAAAACTTTTGTACCTTTGCAAAGTTAAAAAAATACAAACATTATTAACATAATTATTTAATAATCAACAAATTAAATTATGAATCAGTACGAAACCGTTTTCATTTTAACTCCCGTTTTATCTGAAGAACAGATGAAGGAAGCGGTCAGCAAGTTCGAGACTTTGCTCACAGACAACGGAGCAGAGATCGTATTCAAGGATTTCTGGGGAATGCGCAAGCTCGCCTATCCTATTCAAAAGAAATCTTCAGGCTTCTATCAGTTGATTGAATACAAGGCCGAAGGTAATGTTATTGACACAGTTGAGACAGAGTTGAAGCGTGATGAGCGCGTCATCCGTTTCCTCACAGTGAAACTTGACAAGCACGCAGTCGCTTACAACGAGAAGAAACGCCGCAAAGCTCAGGAAGCAGCACAGGCAAACAACTAATTGTTTAACATTAAATTTTGATAGAAATGGCACAACCTAACACAGACATCAAATATTTGACTCCAATTGCAGTCGATACAAAGAAGAAAAAATACTGCCGCTTCAAGAAGAACCGCATCAAATACATCGATTACAAAGATGCAGATTTCTTGTTGAGATTCGTGAACGAACAGGGCAAGATTTTGCCGCGCCGCATCACAGGCACATCAACAAAATATCAGAGGAAAGTCGCACAGGCCATCAAGAGAGCCCGTCACCTTGCTTTGATGCCGTATTTAGCTGATTGTTTGAAATAATTAGGAGGAGGAAAGACAATGGATATCATTCTTACACAAGACGTTAAAAATTTAGGTTACAAAAACGACATCGTCACCGTTAAACCTGGTTACGCACGTAACTATTTGATTCCACAGGGTTTCGCAATCCTCGCCACAGAATCAGCACGCAAAGTCCTCGCTGAGAACTTACGTCAGCAGGCTTACAAACTCGAGAAGATCAAGAAAGACGCCGAAGGCGTTGCAGCAGTCCTCGAAGGCCTCACACTTCGCATCCCTACAAAGGCTGGCGAAACAGGCAAGATCTACGGTTCAGTCAACAACGTCCAGATTGCTAACGCAATCAAGGAAGCCAAAGGCATTGAGATCGACCGCAAGCAGATCATGCTCGACGAAAACACAATCAAGGAAGTCGGCAAACACAATGTGAAGATCCGTCTCCACAAAGATGTGATGGTCGAAATCGCACTTGAGGTTTTCGCCGAATAAATTTGAAGATTTTTCATATTAAGGTTTTTTGTATTTGGCCGGAGAAACGTGTTTTCCCCGGCTTTTTACTGATATGGAACCGCTACGCGGTTCTCTTGGTTTAGGAAAAACAAGAATAAATCATGGCAATAACAAAGAACGACATAAAGGAATTGCAGTCGCTGCGCCAGGCGAAAGGGCGCAGGGAACTCGGAATTTTCGCAGTTGAAGGCAACAAGCTTGTCGAGGAACTTCTGAAAACGAAATTCAGAATCAACAACATTCTCGTCACCGAGCAATGGGTTGAGAAAAATGCCTCATCTGCAAAGAAAATCGCTGATTACGAAGTGATTACCACGAAGCAGATGGAGCAGATCACCAATTTCGTGACAGCACCGGGCATCTTCGCGACAGCAGCGATTCCGCCGTTCAGGATAACACCAAAAGACACTGACGATGAACTCATCCTGATGCTCGACGGCATCAACGACCCTGGAAATCTCGGCACAATCGTCCGCACTGCCGACTGGTTCGGAATAAAGAAAATCGTCATTTCAGAAGACACGACCGACCCGTGGCAGCCGAAAGTGATACAGTCAACGATGGGTTCGATATTCAGAACACAGATTGTTGAGACAAATATCGTTGATTTTTTGAAAGACGTGAAAGCACCCGTTTTCGGTGCCTTGATGCATGGAAAGAATCTTTATCGGACACAAATTAAAGACAATCAAGGAGTTATCATCATCGGGAGCGAGTCGCACGGCATCAGGGAGAACGTGATGCCATACGTCAGCTGTCCGATTACCATCCCTAAAGCCGAAGGAAGCGAGACCGAGTCGCTGAACGCGAGCATGGCGGCCGGGATCATCATGGCGGAGGTTTTCAGGAGAAACATGTAACTTCCGCAATCCTACACAACCAATTTACAAAACATCTTTCAGTGTTATCAAGTCTTTAAGGTCAGTCTTGCCAGGCTGCCATGTCCTCACATGGATTATCGGCAATTCCTCACGAAGGTCAACCATCAGGAAAAGATAGCCTTCATCGTTGTAACTGTTTGAATGATAATATTGTCTGACCTGTACCCCGAACACCTCTTCTTCTTCGCCAGCGGCGCGGCGCACATCAAGGTCAGTGAAGTGAATATTGATGTAACTCTTGTTTCTGAACTGTCGCCCCAGATCCTGAAGATACTGTGTCTTGGTCTTTTTCGTACGTTCAATTTTTGTATTATTACCGTAAACCACCCCGTCTTTTGTGACAGGCTTATTTTCAACAACATGTCCCACTATTATCAAGGCATCGTCAGAAAAGATCTTGTCGAGATAATCGAGCTGTTTGAACGCGTAAGCCGTCTGGTAATCCTCAAGGAAATTTATCAGCACAAGGCGCGAGTCAATCTTCCAGTTCCTGTTGTCCAAAACGCCTTTCTCGGCGGTGTCCGAAAGTCTGAACGCTATTGAGGTCACCTTTTTCGTCTCCTTGTCGAAACGGAAAACCACATCGCGGGTAAACGACATATTGTTGAAATCGAACCTCATGGGAAGGCTCCGGCATATCACTTCACCATTGAAAGCCAGCATCTTATAGTCAGGCGTACCGATGACTGACGCCTTGCCGTAGCCTTTCAGCCTCATGAAATACTCGTAACCTTCAGGCGAGAAAAGGCCACGCACCGACTCATATTCACCGAGGCGGATGGCGTTTTCTATCAGCTTCATGTTTTTCAGATAAGCATCATCGCCGACCAAATATTTCTCAACGGAACCGCCGTCACCGCTGCCGGCCTTGACAATCGGGGCTTCCTCTGACGCTTCTTTCTTCATGCGGTTCTTGCCGCGGTTGCTGATAGTCTTGCCCGTCTTGCTGAAACCGACTTTCTTTCTCAGAAACTTAATCATAGTATATGCCGCCGACTCTTCAAACTCCACATCATCGTACGACATGTCTATCTCAACGTCAATATCTTTCACAACATCTTCATTTTTAAACAGTTCCACTTCTGCCCTGCCGTTCGACACGTTACAGGTCTGGCTGAAACGTCCGTTGTTGTATTTGAAAGTCATGTTACTGATTCTGATGCCTGTCGTTGTCGAGACATCAAGTTCGGCTATGACCTTGTCGCCGGTCTCTTTCCAGTTTTTGACATTGAATCTCACCAGACTGAGTATCCCCTCATCGCCGTCGATCCTGTTTGACAGCCACTTAACCATCTTCACCTCATGCGAAGTCTCTTCATCCCAGACTGTCAATTCGTTGCCATCCGGATGAGAGCAGCATAGCATCATCGCGATGTAGTAATAGCGCAGTGCATCGCCCACGTTTTCCTTATCCATCGCGGCGTCAGCCTGGCGGATGTAATAACCGATGTCGTTTTTCCTCTCGGCGCACGACTCGCGGAACGAGGACTTGCTGACGTATGCGAAGACACTGTTGGCAGCCCCCGACTTCAGCGTCAGGTATTGTATGTTTTGTTCGATGAAAGGTCTGAAAGTCTCGAAAACACAATTCAGCAGGCGGTTGTTGTCGTTGCCTATTGTCACAATGTTCGACTTGTAATTTTTCTTGACGCTCTCAAGCAGACCCGTGACGGCGTCGTCCTCGGCATCTTCGACAGTCTCAAAATCGTCTGCACCCTGATACCAATAGTAACAGGTATCTTTTTTAATTCGTTCAGACTCAGCGATATTCGATTTGAAAGTCTGCGAAAACGAGACGATTGAAATATTCAACAATATTGATAAGAGCAATAACTTTCTCATGAGATAATTTTCCGCAAAGGTAAAAAAATGTTTTTTACGACACGCGACCTCGCGAAATTTTATTTTCATCGTTGATTAATCACCAATTAACAGCACTAATCGCGCGACTTATTATTTTTACGAGAAGCTAAAGATTTGACACAAAGTCTTTTGCGGTTTGTAGCCATAGAGACGGGACATACCCGGTCTCTACGGCATATCAAATTCTCATTCTCAGCATAGACTTTTGGAAAACTAAAGAACAAGGGCAAGACGGAGGCCCAGATTGTTGTAGCTGTAGCTGAGCGGGCCGTTGATACGGTACGACACACGGCAGTATATCGCATCGCTGCACCAGCTGCCGCCACGGTAAACGCGGACAACGCCAGACAAAGGTCCTGTCGGATCTGTCTGTGAATCGCCGCTATAGTCCCCATACCAATCCTGACACCACTCCCACACGCTGCCACTCATATCGTAAAGTCCCAACTCGTTGGGTGACTTCGTACCGACGACATGGGTCTCATCGCCGCTGTTCTCCACATACCACGCTATACTACCTATATCATCGCTTCCGCAGTACTTGTAATGACTGCTCTTGTTTCCGCCACGTGCCGCGTACTCCCACTGAGCCTCCGTTGGCAAAGAGAACTTCTTCCCATTAAGCTGCCCGGCGCAAAGTTGGTTCAGTTTGTTTATAAATGTCTGACAACCATTCCAGTTAACACATTCCACCGGAAGGTCGTCACCCTTGAAATGACTCGGGTTGCTGCCCATCACTGCCTCCCAAAGTTCCTGCGTCACCTCGAACTTGCCTATGTGGAAACTGCTCAACGTAACGCTGTGTGCCGGCTTCTCATTATCTTCCGCGTCACTGCCCTGCTCCGCAGTCGCACCCATGGTAAAGGTACCGCCATCGATGTAAACCATATCAAAAGAAACACCGTTAACGGTAAAAGTAATCACATCCAGAGTAGTGAAAATCACATCTTCACCATAGCAAGTTCCTGCAGAATTGGTGGCGTATGCCCGAACATGATAGGTCGCACTTTCCTCTAAGTCAGTCAATGTCACGGAGAAGTTCCCCGAACCGCTGCCGGAGGCCTTGTACGAATCGGATAGCGTCGGGTTGGCATTTTTGCCCCAGCACACGCCGCGCTCGATAACAGCAATACCGCAGTCGCCCGTTACTTCGCCGCTGCATTCTGCTGACGTAGCGGTTATATTACTAACGTTACCTGTAACAACCGTCGGCAGACCATCTTTCGTGGTGAAATTCAAATCTTCACCATAGCAAGTTCCTGCAGAATTGGTGGCGTATGCCCGAACATGATAGGTCGCACTTTCCTCTAAGTCAGTCAATGTCACGGAGAAGTTCCCCGAACCGCTGCCGGAGGCCTTGTACGAATCGGATAGCGTCGGGTTGGCATTTTTGCCCCAGCACACGCCGCGCTCATCGCAAGCTGCATCAACAGAAGCACTGACGACGGCACTAACAGCCGTTATTTCAGTAACTTCATTCGTTTTTACATTAACAATCTTTTCGCTCGATGTCACTACAGAGTCTTTCTTGCACGATGCCATCATAAGAACTATGAGGCATATTACCGACAATTTTGTTACTATCGTTTTCATGATGAATTTAAATTTTTTGACTATATCGTTATTTGACTTTGACTTTTTTGTGGGTTCGGATAATTCATTTCATAACCTCAATGGCGGCATACAGCCCGCTAATCCGCCTGATCATGTCGTATCTGATGCCGGCCACAGTCTTCAAAATCGAAGACCTATTCCGACACATTTTGAGCACAAAAATATAACTTTTTTTAAAATGAAAACTGATTTTTTGAATTATTCAAAAATTTTTTGCATACATCTGGGTTCCGGTTACCATCTTACTAATTTTCAATTAGTTACAATATTACACCAGACAGCCTTTGAATACAAATCCACGGAATACACACCGCTGTGCATCTCAAAACCACGAATCGCACAAATAACGCGAAGTTTCTGATTTTATCACGCATAGCTAAAGGTTTGGCAAAGATTTTATTTTTCAAAAACGTCACACATTTTAAATATTATGTGTATTTTTGCAATTCAAAAATCTAAAGTCATACTTTGGATTTTAAATGAAAATCTAAAGTAATACTTTGGATTTTAAATAATTATCATAAAATGATTCAATATGATTAATCGGTACTATAATATTGAAAACGAGTTAGATACAAGTGTATTTCTGTTCGGTGCGCGTCAGACGGGCAAGAGTACATTCCTGCGGCAACGTTTTCCTGATACTCCATACATTGATTTGCTTGACAGCGAGTTGAGGAAAAAATACCAGCGACGTCCGGTATTGTTGTACGAGCAGTTCTCAAAAATGCCGGAAGACACATTGATAATCATTGATGAGATTCCTGAAGTGCCGGAACTGCTCAACGAGGTGCATCGTCTGATTTCGCAACGCAACCTGCGTTTCATCCTGTGCGGAAGCAGTGCGAGAAAGCTGAAGCGTAAAGGTCACAACACCCTTGGAGGCAGGGCTTTGCCTTGCTATTTCTATCCGTTTGTCAGTGCCGAGCTTCCCGACTTGAATCTGGACAAGGCGGTGAACGACGGAATGATACCGTCACATTATCTTGCACGAGACGCACGCAGGAGGTTGTCGGCATATATCGACATTTACCTGAAAGAGGAAATCAAGGAGGAGGCTTTGGTACGCAATCTTGATGGTTTCCAACGGTTTATGGAGGCAGCTGCGTTGACCGACGGAGAGATGGTAAACTACACGAACATCGCGTCGGACTGCGGTGTCAGTGCCGTCACGGTGAAAGAGTATTTCAACATTTTAGAAGACACTCTTGTCGGCTACATGATTCCGGCATACACCAAGACCATTAAAAGGAAGTTGATGCAGGCGCCGCGTTTCTATTTCTTCGATGTGGGCATTGCCAACCACCTGCTTAACCGCCACGACCTGACAAGAGGCACGGCGGAGTACGGACATGCTTTCGAGCATCTTGTAATACAGGAACTTGTGGCATATATCGGTTACACACACAACAGCCACAAAATTTCATATTGGCACACTTACACCGGTCTGGAGGTTGACGCCGTGATAGGCGACGCCGAGCTTGCGATAGAGATAAAGTCGGCGGAGGAGATTATGCCGAAGCACCTCAAGGGGCTGCGTGCGTTTCACGAGGAGCATCCCGACGCGCGGCTGATGGTCGTGTCGCTCGACCGCATCACACGGAACAGCGACGGCGTTGAAATCGTCTATGTGAGGGATTTCTTTGCGATGCTCTGGAAAGGCGAACTGTTTTAGGAACAATGAGTCTCCACCACAAATAACACGAATTGCACGAATGTTTTTATTTCCTTTTGTCTCGTGAAAGATTTCACACTCGGCGTAACCACCATAGAGACGGGGCATGCCCCATCTCTTTTATTCAGACGCGCTGCGGTGCGTCTCTACAACCGGACAACCTCGGTCTGACAACAAATTATTTTTTCAAAAAAACATCTGATTTAAAATATTATGTGTATTTTTGCAACCATAAAAAACATAAGAATTATGGCCACAACAATTAAATCAATTCCGGTTTTGAGCGGTGAAACAGCCGAACGTTTTATTAAATTGGCGGAGTCAAATAACGATGTCGAACCAACAGTTATTTCCGCCGAAATGCGCGATGCGATAAGCAAGATGATGGAACGTTCGAGAAACTTCAGAATAAAAACCGTCACAGAATAGCAACATGTTCCCCTTTGATATTTTTAAAAAGTGCGACCTTGTTACACTCAGTGAAGAATTGTCGAGACTTCCCTTTGTCTGTGGCAACAGAGATTTGGAAGATTTTTTTCACAACGATGCAATCCCATACGCAAAGGAACGACTTGGAAAGACATATTGTTTCGTCAACAACGACAAACCTCAAACCGAAATAGTTGCATTTTTCACTGTTTCGAATGACAGCGTGAAAACGACATTTATTCCTAAAAGCTCCACAAACAAGGTTCAAAGAAAAGTCCCGGGGCAGAAGCATCTTCGAACGTATCCTGCTGTCTTATTGGGACGGCTCGGCGTGGCGGAATCGTACAAAGGAAAGGAGTTCTTTGTCGGGCAACAAATCATGAACTATCTGAAAAGCTGGTTTATAGATGATGACAATAAGACTGGGTGCAGATTTCTTGTAGTCGATGCATATAACCGAAAAGATGTGCTTGACTTTTATGAACGCAACAAATTCAAATACCTGTATCTTGACGAAGAGGAGGAACGTCGCGAGCAGTTTGTCGCTGAAGGAGAAGAAAGATTACATACACGATTGATGTTTCTTGACCTGATGCATACAGAAATCATCGATTATCCGTTTTGATATAGTCGTTGTATTGTCTCGCAGATTACATTGTTAGCTGTTGGCTTTTTGGTCGCTGCCCGTCTCAAAACCCCAAAATCGTCTCATTTGTCTTCGTTCAGACGCTTTGTTCAGACG
>JAKSMZ010000020.1 GCA_024400355.1 Bacteroidales bacterium | reverse complement strand
TTGAAGAATAAACCGCTTCATCTTTGTAAAATGTCTTACGTTCCACGTCGTTATACGTCCTTGACGGCTGATACGGATAAAGCTCAAACTCACCTTCAAGTTCTTGAAATTCAGTCATTTCCACTTCCATTGACTGAGCCTTTGTCCCTTCCGGAAGCAGCAGAGCCAACGAATGCCAAGGCAACGACGGCTGACCGGCAAGTGCCGACTGCATACAGCCTTCAAGTTCAATCTGATGATAATCTCCTATTGACTTAACATCTTGTTTTTCAATCAAATAAGTCTTTTCAATTATTTGCGCGAATGACATTACCGATGCAAATAACATCACGAAAAATGGTAATAGTTTTTTCATTTTAATATTAAATAACCGGCAAAAGTAATAAAAATAATGATTTGCACCGCTATTAATTGAGAACTATCAACGGACAAATTGATTTTTTCATCAGAAATGGCGTAAAAAAGAATAATTCAAAAATCCGAATTTAACATTCATCTTGAAACATTGTCTGAATAATCGTAAAAAAATCTTTACATTATTTTTACAAAACACTGATTATCAACATTCATTTTAAACTAAAATCACCAAATAAATATTTTTAATGTAAACAAAAATTAACTTAACCGAAAGAAATTTATTGGTAACTTTGTGAAAATTTATTCAGGAAAATGAGAAAGATTTTATTGATAATTTCAGCGTTGCTACTGTCGGCTTGTTCATCGCGAAACGAAGATGACCTTGACGCAAAGATTGATGTTTTATTAGGTCAGATGACTGTCAATGATAAAATTGGGCAGCTCTGTTGCCCAATTGGTTTCAATTTTTACGATAAAATCAATGACAGCACGGTGGTACTCAACGAGTCGTTCCTGAAGATGTGGGACACCTTGCGATGTGGCGGTTTTTATGGTGTTCTTCGGGCCGATCCATGGTCGGAGAAAACCATAGAGACAGGTCTTGACGAGCGGCAGTCTGTCTTGATTTTCAACGAGATGCAGCGATATGTCATGGAGCATTCGCGTCTTGGCATTCCTATTTATTTCGCGGAGGAATGCGTGCATGGTCACATGGCGGTCGGTGCGGATGTATATCCGTCTGGACTGTGTCAGGCGGCGACGTGGGACGAGGATTTGCTTTACGAAGTCGGTTACGCAGTCGGTGCCTCGGCAGCATCACGCGGTGCGAAGTTCGCCTACGGTCCCGTGATAGACATCACGCGTGACCCGCGCTGGTCGCGTGTAGAAGAGAGTCTCGGAGAAGACCCGTATCTTTCGGGAGCATTAGGCACAGCCATAATGAAAGGTATGCAGAATCATCTTGCATCAACATTGAAACATTTCTCCTCTTTTGGCGTGTCGGAAGGAGGTCATCACGGTTCGGGGACTTCAGCTGGAAATCGCGAGATACTGTCGGAACTAAACCTGAATTTTGAAACGGCAGTGAAAAACGGCGCGAAAAGCATAATGACGTCGTACAACACAATTGACGGAATTCCTTGCAGTTCAAACACTTGGCTACTGAAAGACATTCTCAGGAAACGGTGGGGCTTTGACGGCGTGGTGTTTTCAGACCTCGGCAGCATCTGGGCACTTCACAGCACACACCGTACCGCCGGAAGTCAACTCGACGCCACAGTGCAAGCCATCAACGCCGGCGTTGACATCGACCTCGGAGCGTCAAACTACGGCGCATTTCTTGAAGACGCTGTCAATCAAGGACTTGTATCGATGAAGACACTCGATGACGCAGTACGCAGAGTGTTGAGATTCAAGTTTGAAATCGGATTGTTTGACAACCCGTATCTTCCAATTCCGGTTGAAAATCAAACAGATAAGAACATCAAAAACCTTCCCTTGCAGGTCGCCCGCGAAGGCATCGTGCTTTTGAAAAACGACGGTGTTCTGCCACTTTCTAAAGACATTAAAAACATCGCGGTCATCGGGCCGAACGCCGACAACACATACAACCAGCTCGGCGACTACACGGCACCACAGGACCCCGACGATATCATCACTGTGTCAGAAGGCATCCGCAGTCACGTATCTCCAACGACAACAGTCACTTACGTCAAAGGCTGCTCGGTGCGTGACACCAACGACGCCGACTTTGACGCGGCGTTGAAAGCGGCAGATGACGCCGATGCCGTCGTGCTGGCAGTGGGAGGCTCATCAGCACGAAATTTCAAGACATCATACAAGTCAACAGACACTGTAATTCTTGACGGCCACGTCGCCGACATGGACTGTGGCGAAGGCTATGACCGTGCAACTATCTCATTGTCAGGGCTTCAAGACAGACTAATCGAGGCCGTCGCCACCACCGGCAAGCCGCTTGTAATTGTTTTCATAGAAGGGCGTCCGTTGCTGAAAAACACCGCAGTCGCGAATGGCAATGCCGTGATGACAGCGTTTTACCCGGGACAGGAAGGCGGAAACGCCATAGCAGACGTTATCTTCGGCGACTACAATCCGGCGGGACGGCTCCCAATATCACAGCCGCGTTCAGTAGGACAGATCCCTGTGTTTTACTCGCAGCCGAAACAACGAGATTACATCGACTGTCAAAGCTCGCCGTTGTTCCCGTTCGGCTACGGGTTGAGTTACACAAGTTTTGACTACAACAATATGAATATCAACATCAACTCCGACTACAACGTATCAGTGAGCGTTGATGTGACAAACACCGGAGACCACGACGGCGACGAGGTTGTCCAATTGTACATACGCGATGAGTTCGCATCAAGCGCACCACCAGAGAAACTGCTGAAAGGCTTCAAACGCATTTTCATACAACGCGGTGAGACAAAGACAGTTACATTCTCGCTGAAAGCCCGTGATTTCTCAACATTAAACAACAGCCTCGAATGGGTGGTGGAACCCGGTGACTTCACCATCATGGTTGGAGCCTCATCAGACGACATCAGGTTGGAACAAAAAATTCACCTGTGATTAAGGTTATGTAATTTTTTAACTATATTTGCGCCATGGAATTGTTAATACTTGTACCCAAGATATCCAACAGATTGTTTTATATCTTTGAATTGATTTTCAAAGAGTTAATCTGCGTCAAATATAGAATCACGACTGACAGGGAGGTTTTCATCGCCTGCGATGGTCCGAAGTTGAACTACGGCAACAACAATATTGGTGACGAGTTGTTCCAAAAAGCGTCAAGGCTTCTTTTCGAACGCAACATCCACGACATTCAGGATAACGACTTGAAAATCATTGACTTCAAAGACACAAAAGCCATCTTCCCCGTTTACAGTGACAAGTCGATGTTTCCGTTTGACCCGTTTGCGGCATCGTTTTTCTTAGTAACAAGGTATGAAGAATACCTGCCGCATGTCTGCGACAAACATAACAGATACCAGGCCAAAGACTCCATTTTATTCAAAATGAATATGTTAGAGCGGCCATTGGTAAACATCTGGGCAAAAGAGTTCGGAGAAAGGCTCAAAGCAGCCTTCCCTGAATTAGACATCAAGAAAAGGACATTCACGTTCATCCCTACATACGATGTCGATGCAGCGTGGGCGTATAAGAACAAAGGGTTGTTCAGGATATCCGCCGCCTTTTTCAGAGATCTCCTCAACCTTGATTTTGAAGAGATTAAGACCAGATGGCAGGTGCTCACGGGAAAAAGGAAAGACCCGTTTGACACCTTCGACTTCCAGATTCAGTTGCAGAAAAATCTTAATCTGCACCCGATATATTTCATCCTTTGCGGTGGCTACGACTTGAACGACAAGAACATTTCCCTCAGAAACGTTGATTTTCAGAATCTTATAAAAAGGCTCGGCGACTATGCCGATGTTGGCATTCACCCTTCGTTCGCCTCGTATCTCAACACAAACAAAATGAGAGATGAGATTACAGACCTTTCGAAGGTACTGAACAGCTGGATCACGAAAAGCCGGCAGCATTTCCTGAGGCTCAACCTTCCTTCGAGTTATCAGAAGCTCATTGAACTTGACATAACTGACGATTACACAATGGGTTACGCTTCACAGGCCGGCTTCAGAGCAGGCATAGCCAGCACCTTCAAGTTCTTCGACCTGACACAAGACACAGTCACGAAACTGAACATACACCCGTTCGCTGTCATGGACGGCACGCTGCGCGACTATCTCAATCTCGGCAATGAGGAATCGCTTGAAAAAGTGAAGAGACTCATCACCGAAGTGAAGAATGTTGACGGCACTTTCATCCTGCTGTGGCACAACGAAACGCTCAGCGACGAGAAACGCTGGACCGGCTGGGTTGCTTTGTACCAAGAGATACTCAACTTCGCACTAAACAGGCAATGATAACATATCTAACACATAATCAAATAGATAAGCAGCATTGGGACGAGTGCATTGAGCAGTCGTCTAACGGCAATGTCTATGCTTTTTCGTGGTATCTCGACATCGTGCATCCCAGCTGGGAAGCCCTGGTCGAGGATGATTATGTGAGTGTCATGCCTTTGACCGGAAACAGAAAGTTTGGCATCAGCTATCTGTTTCAGCCATTCTTTGTCCAACAACTCGGAGTGTTCTCAAAAGAGACCATCCCAACTGAGAAAATCTGCCGTTTCATCAATGCAATACCCGAAAAATTCAAGTTTGCAGAAATAAAGCTAAATTCCGGGAATCTGCTTTCAGCAGATTACGAAAGTATTGATAATCATAGAAACATCGAATTAGACTTATCATACGATTACGCTGTTTTAAGCAGACACTACAGCAGCAACACAAAACGCGACATTGCAAAAGCAAGATCAGCGGGCATAACAATGACTGATGATGTCACTCCCGCTGAAATAGTCAGACTTTTCCGAAATAACAGAGGCAAGGATGTGAAACACTGGGGCGATGACGAATATGAGAGATTCATGCGTCTTGTGACAGAAGCGTCAAAACGAGGTCGTTGTTTCATTAAAGGAGCTAAAAACAGTGATAATCAGCTTGTTGCCGGTGCAGTCTTCATGGCAAGCCACAACAGGATAGTGTTTCTTTTCTCTGGTTCCGACAAGTTGAACAAAGAGCTTCATGCGCTGTCATTCGTCATTGACGAAACGATAAAAGAACACAGTGGGACTGGCATCACCTTCGATTTCGAGGGTTCAGACAACGACGGACTTGCCAGGTTCTACAAGGGGTTCGGGGGTCATGAGGTCAGTTATCCGAGTCTCCGTTTCAACAAGACTCGTGGCATTTTGAGATTAGCTTTGAAATTTTTTAAAAACAAATAAATATGTTAAAAATCAATGAATTAGGAAAGACAAACAGTATTTTGAATAATTTCATTTCAGAAATCAGAAATGTTGACATTCAAAACGACAGGATGCGTTTTCGCAGCAACCTGCAGCGCATCGGTGAGATGATGGCATACGAAATCAGCAAAACCCTTGATTACAAGCCTGTTAACATAACGACACCGCTTGGCATCAAAGAGATGATGCTGCCATGTGACGACATTGTTTTGGCAACGATTTTCAGGGCAGGCATCCCGATGCACCAAGGTTTTTTAGGTGTCTTCGACAAGGCTGACAACGCATTCATCGCTGCGTACAGAAAATACCAGAAAGGCGATGACTTTAACATTATGGTCGAGTATTGCGCATCAGCAGCACTCGATGATAAAGTATTGATTCTCATTGACCCGATGATTGCCACCGGTTCATCGTTAATACTTTGTCTCAACAGACTTCTGGAGAACGGAGAGATTCATCCAAAGTCGATTCATCTTGCCTGCGCCATTGCGAGCAAGGAAGGTGTTGAATACGTGAAAGAGAATATCAATGGCATTGACGCCACGCTTTGGACAGTCAACATTGACGATGAGCTGACCGCGAAGTCGTACATTGTGCCGGGCTTGGGCGATGCCGGCGACTTGGCGTACGGGCCGAAGGGGGATTAGAGAGGAAAGATCAGAGAGAAAAGAGAAAAGAACTGCGTAGCAGTTCCATATCCGTAGAGAAATATGAAAGTAGCAGTTCCATATCCGTAAAAAAATGGCAGAAAAAAATAAGAGAGATGGTTTTGGTTCCAAGATTGGGATTATAGCGGCGGCGGCAGGTTCGGCAGTAGGATTAGGAAACATTTATAGATTTCCTTGTGTTGCAGGCGAAAACGGCGGCGGGGCATTCCTGATTGTGTATCTCGTGATAGTGCTGACACTCGGCATCCCGATGATGATCGGTGAATTTATCTTAGGAAGACGGGCGCAAAAGAACCCCGTCGGCACATTCAAGGCATTGGCTCCAAGTGCAAAAGGCTGGTCACTAATAGGTTACATGGGCGTGTTGTGCGCATTCCTCATCATCGCCTTTTACTCCACAGTGGCAGGCTGGACCATCGAATCGGTTTATAAATCTGTCATCAACTATTATCATGGGAAAGACCTCGCAACCATTGAACAAGGGTTTAATGATTCTATAAATATGACTGTAAGGCCTTTGCTGTGGCAGGCTGTGTTCATTTTCATATCAGCTTTTGTCATTGCAAAAGGCATTTCAAAAGGCATCGAGAAATATTCTAAAATACTGATGCCGATACTCATCATTATACTTTTGATATTGTGTGTCAAATCAATATTATTGCCAGGTGCTTACGAAGGACTTAAGTTTTTCTTCAAACCCGACTTCTCTAAAATCAGCAGGCAAGTGATTACAAGCGCACTCGGGCAGGTCTTTTTCTCGATGAGTCTCGGCATGGGAGCGCTAATAACGTACGGCTCATACATCTCGAAGAAAGACAACCTCGTCACCACCTCGCTGATGGTCGGGCTGTCAGACACCTTCGTCGCAATCCTCGCCGGCGTGATAATCTTCCCCGCAGCATTCTCGTTCGGCATACGACCCGAAGCCGGTCCGTCATTGGCGTTCAACACCCTTCCGATGCTCTTCAACCAGATGAATGGAGGCTACTTCTTCTGCCTGATATTCTTCATCTTATTGGTCATCGCAGCCTGGACATCAGCACTGTCGCTGCTCGAAGTCATAGTCTCTTACCTGACCGAAGAACTTAACTTATCAAGAAAAAAAGCCACAATATACAGCTCTGTCGGAGCATTCATTATCAGCATATTAGCAGCTATGAGCCTGCACGATGGCAGCAGCCTCACCATCTTCGGGTTCACCATTTTCGACAGCTTGGACAAAATAACCTCAATGGTATTCATGACACTCGGCGGACTTTTCACAGTGTTATTCTTAGGCTGGAAAATCAAAAAGCAAGACTTTGAAGACGAGTTCACCAACAGCGGGACCGTCAACATACGATTAAAAAAAATATTCTATTACATAATCAAATTCATAGCTCCAGCGGCAATCGCCGTCATCATGGCCAGCCAGTTTTTGATGTAACCAAAGTCAGAAACCGTGCTTATGGCTTCTGACTTTTAAAACTTGTGAAACCTTATTTATGAAAGACAACTTCAAGCGTTTTCTGACATTCAGCAAAAGCGAGCGCACAGCCATAATCGCGATACTGACTATCGTTGTCATGTTATTGATAACCAAATATTTATTAGTCAAGAATCCTCCTAAAAGAACAGTTTATTTCCACAATCTCGATTCAATCATCGATTCACAGCAACGACAAATCGACTCATTATTGACACTTGATTCAATAAAAAAAGCTGAGCGCAAAGCTTCTTATAAGAAAAGCAAAAACAGCTCAAACCAGAATACGCAAAAAAGCAAAAACAGAGTTTTCAAAGAGCCAAAACTCAAAGATAGCATTCATTATCAATCTTTTAAAGAAAAGACTATTCCGATTATTGACATCAACACAGCCGATACAATGTTGTTGAAAGAACTGCCAGGCATCGGTTCGTCATTCGCGAAGCGCATTGTTGAATACCGTGACAGACTCGGCGGTTACATCAAGACAGAACAGCTTCTCGAAGTCTATGGCATGGACACGACACGCTTCGGAAACATTGAAAATTATGTGATAGTTGACAGCATCTTCAAGCCTAACAAATTGAGAATCAATTATGATTCATTCAAAGTTTTAAACAGGCACCCGTATCTGGAATACGAAGACGTGAAAAAGATTGTGAACTATCGCGAGCAGAAAGGGCTGATAACATCGTGGGAGCAACTCACGGAAATAGTCGGAGATGACATTGAGCCGAAGTTAAAGGAATATGCGGAGTTTCAATGAGTTTGCACAAGTAAATTCATTCCAAGTCTTCATCCTCTCCTCCACCCTCTCGGATACCGCGGCACCGTCAGTTCCTCCTTCGGCGGCTCAGGCACGTCCCAGTAAGGCTTTTCGCCATCAGCGGCATCATCGTCGTCTGAGTCATCTTCATCGCCGTTTTTGTCATTGTCGTTTGACGGGCCTTCCTCACGGTAATAAACCGCCAAGATGATTCCGAACAGGAACCCTGCGAAATGTCCCTCCCACGAAATGTTGTTTTTGGCAGCATATTTCGGAAAAAGTCCCCAGACAAGACTTCCGTAAAGCAGAATCACAAGGAACGAGACCACGATAAGGCTCTTGTTTCGTCTGATGAACCCGCTGACCATCAAGAAGAAAGCCATGCCGTAGATGAGTGCCGACGCACCCACATGACAGCCTCCGCCAGCGATGCACCATGTAAAAGCCCCCGTCAAGAGCATCAAAAGCAGCCACACTTTTGACGCGATAGTCCTGTAAAAATAATAAAGCATCGCGCCCAACACGATGATTGGCAAGGTGTTAGCAAGAAGATGCTCCCAGCTTCCATGAATGAAATGAAAAAGAAAAATCCCGGGAATTCCCTCCTTTTTCAAAGGTTGGATTCCGAGAAAAGAGAAATCCAAACCAAACATCTCCTCGACAGCCTTCACCGCCCAGATAAGCACGACAAACGCCACGGGGATGACGAAACTGTTGAAAAAACGGCTTCTTTCCTCTTTGATATCGTCCATGTCATTAAAGTGAATGTCTTTAGAATTGGGAGCGAAGTTATTACAAACCCCACTCTCAACTCTCAACACTGCATATCAATTTGTCTTGAACTTATAGTGAATATCTTTCAGTTCGGCGTTGGCTTTAGCGATTTTGCCTTTCAGACCTTCTTTATAATCAACGACTTTCTTCATCATTTCGGGATTACCGACGGCGAGGATTTGGGCTGCGAGTATTGCTGCGTTCAACGAAGCGTTGATGCCGACTGTCGCGACAGGTATTCCCGGAGGCATCTGCACTATTGAAAACAATGCGTCCATTTCCATGCCAGATTTCACCGGTATTCCGATGACCGGCAGTGGTGTCATCGCCGCTATCACGCCAGGCAGATGCGCCGCCATACCAGCCGCCGCAATGATGACTTTTATGCCGCGTGACTGTGCGTTGCGTGCAAATTCTTCCACAAGTTCCGGAGTACGATGCGCACTTAACGCATTCATTTCGAACGGGATTTCCATCTCATCGAGAAAAGCAAGACCTTTTTCCAGCACCGGAAGGTCAGACGTGCTTCCCATAATTACACTTACGATAGGATCCATATTTTTAAAATTTCTGCAAAAATACATAAAATGAGCATATCGGAATTATAATTATCAAGTAAATTTTCTATTGTCTGAAAAAAAGATTATTTTTGCATTTGTTTTGATTTTTGGAGCAAAGATTACAACCACTTGATTATGAACATTATAAAAGTTCTTGATAAAGAATTTGCGTCTTATATTTCGCAAGAAAAAATTGAAGGTGAGATTCACAGAGTCGCAAAAGAAATCACGAGAGACATGGAAGGCCGCGACCCTTTGTTTCTCGTCATGCTCAACGGCGCGTTCATGTTCGCCGGCGAATTGTTCAAAAACATTGACATCCCCTGTGAAATCTCGTTCGTGAAATACAAATCCTATTCAGGGACGCAATGCACGAACAGCGCGAATGTGATGATTGGCGCGAAGGCAGAAGATGTCAGAGGCAGAAACATAGTGATTGTTGAAGATCTCATCGACTCCGGTTTCACGATGAGCGAGTTTCGCAAAGACCTTGAAGCCGCCGGCGCAAAAAGCATCAGCATCGCGACGATGATGTTCAAACCTAACGCATTCAAATTCAATTACAAAGTTGATTACATCGGATTGAACATCGGCAATGAGTTCATCGTTGGATACGGACTTGATTACAACGAATATGGCCGCAATCTGAGAGAGATTTACAAGATTGTGGAGTAGAATTAAAAGATTAAAGAATCATAAAACAAAAAATATCATGTTAAACATCATTCTTTTTGGTCCTCCAGGTGCAGGCAAAGGCACACAGTCACAGCAACTTAAGGAAAAATACAATCTCACTTACCTTTCAACGGGCGACATTCTCCGCGAAGAGATGGCAGCCGAGACAGAGATTGGCAAGAAGGTGAAAGACATCATCAGCAAAGGCGGTCTCGTGAGCGATGAAATCGTTGTCTCCATAATCAGAGGCAGAGTCGAAGCCAACCAGAAATCGGCAGGTTTCCTGTTTGACGGTTTCCCGCGCACAGTGCGCCAGGCTGAGATGCTCGACGGCATCATGAAAGAGTTCTCATTGAAAATCAACAGAGTGCTAAGTCTCGAAGTGCCGGAAGAGATACTCATCAACCGCATGATTGAACGCGGCAAGACAAGCGGCCGCGCTGACGACAACATCGAATCAATCAAACACCGTTTCGTTGAATACGATGAGAAGACAAAACCAGTCCTCGCTTATTACGAAAAACAAGGCAACCTCAAGGGAATCAACGGAGTAGGTCAGATTCAAGACATCTTCGCGACACTCTGCGCCGAGATTGACAAAATCAAATGATAATTTAGATTGCTCCACTCCCTATGGTCGGTCGCAATGACGACACTTTAGGAGAATGAATGGGGGGAGTTTTTTCAAAACTCTCCCCTTCTTCCAAATGGGATTTCGTCATTGCGAGCAACGTCGAGCGATACTCATTTTCAACTTTTAACATTTAATGACCATGAATTACTTCGCGGGCGTTTCGGTTCCGGTCTTTTCATTGAGAAGCGACGACAGTTTCGGCATCGGTGAGTTCAACGACCTCAAAAAACTCGCCGACTGGTGCGTTATGAGCGGACTGAAACTCATTCAGATACTCCCGGTCAACGACACGACAACTGACGGCGGATGGAATGACTCATATCCTTACAAGTCAATGTCAACCAAGACGTTACATCCCATTTACCTTAATCTCGAAAAGGTCGGCATCTTGAAAGATGAGAATGAGCGTCTTCGTTTCAACGAGAAGAAAAAAGAACTCAACGCCAAGGAATTTGTCGATTACCCGGAAGTCTTCAAGGCAAAGATGGAGTATCTGAGAAAAATTTTTAACTATCAGAATGATTTCAAGGATTTTTACGATTTCCTGCAATATCATTGCGACAAGCAGTTCACCGAAGCCGTTGATTATCTGCACAGTAAAGGCGTCATGCTGAAAGGCGACCTGCCCATTGGGGTGAACCGAGATAGCGACGACGTGAAACAGAACCCACAGCTTTTCAACCTTGACATGGAGACCGGCGCACCGCCAGACGCTTTCGCCGCGGAAGGACAGAACTGGGGGTTCCCGACGTACAACTGGGATGAGATGGCGAAAGACGACTTCGCTTGGTGGCGTAGTCGCGTAAAATGGCTCGAGAGATATTTCGACGCTTTGAGAATTGACCACATCCTCGGCTTCTTCCGCATCTGGGAGATTCCTAAAGGCAGCCCAAACGCCTCCTTCGGGCACTACTCCCCTACCGATCCGATCCGCTGGGAGATTGAAGGAAGAAACAGACTGTCGAGGATTTTCGGAAACTCCAAGTTGTTGATTTGCGGTGAAGACCTCGGCATGGTGGCACCGTGCGTCCCCGGCGTGATGCGCGAGCTCGGCATCTTGAGTCTCGAAGTGCAGCGTATGCCTAAGAGCAGTAGCCGTCCGTTCAGCGACCCGCGTGAAAACCCATACCTCAGCGTAGATACCACCGGCACCCACGACATGCCGACGATACGCGGATGGTGGGAGGAAGACCGTGAGCTTTCGGCAAGATTCTATCACGAGATGCTGCACCACGATGACGGTGCGCCATATTTCTGTGAGCCATACATCTGCAAGGAAATCATCGGGCAACACATGCACTCCGCGTCGCAATGGGTCATCATCCCAATTCAGGATTACATCGCGATGGACGGCGACTTCCGCTGGGACTGCACATGGGAGGAACAGATCAACAAACCCGCCGACCCGAACCACAGGTGGAGATACAGGATGCACCAGAGTTTGGAGCAACTGCTTGGAAATGAGCGTTTAAACACGACAATCAAAGAGTTATCGGCGAGACATTTAAAAAATGTGCCATCTTCTCACTAAGCGCAACACGCACGTCGGAAGCAGAGCAATCAGAAGCAAAAGCACATGATTCAGGAAACCTGGTGTGATACGCGCACGTTTGTGGAACATCGCACGGACAGCCTTCTTCGCCAATTTCTCAGGTTTTATTATGTAGCCGACAATCAGCCCTGCTTTCACCGCTGACGGCTTCAGGTTGTAAAGTGTCGTCGCAACAGCACCAGGCCGCACGCAAGTGACATAAACGCCTTTGTGATAAAGCTCGATATGCGTCGAACGCGAGAAGTTCTTCAGGAAAGCCTTCGTCGCACCGTATGTTGCAAGTCGTTGAACAGCAATGTCAGATGTGATGGAGCTCATGTTGAGGATATAACCTTTGTGTCGCGCCGCCATATCCGTCCCGAAATAATAAGTCAGCATCGCGGGCGTTGTGACATGAAGATTAAGAATGAGCATATTGAATTTCTCCGTGTCGTTGATGAAATCGCGGTCGTGATACACGCCGGCGTTGTTGATCAGCACTTCGACTTCAATCTGATTCATGATGCAATATTCATGCAGCTCTCTGGCGGAATCCTGCTGTCCGAGGTCACGCATGAGAGCCACGACCTCGACACCGAAATCCCGTTTCAGAATCTCGCCTTTCTCGACGATTGCATCAGCCTCATTACTGACAATCAAGAGGTTATATCCTCTGTCAGCCATGACGCGGGCATATTGATAACCGATGCCAGAGCTGGCACCGGTTATCAATGCGTATGGTTTATCAATCATATTTTTCAAACGTTAGTTCTGATTAATTCAAAGACAAGGCTGGTGCAAACAACATGCGCCAGCCTCCCTTAACTTTACTCTATTAACGCTTAACGTTATTCGTTAATATTTCTCACGAACTCGCCGTTCTTGAAGTTCTCAATTCCTTTCAGGAGGAACTGTCTGAATGCTTCGACGTCGAGGTTGTAAGAGCGCGGGGCAACGAGAAGCTCGCCGTTGTTACCCATGAGGCAGTAGTACGGCTGCGCGTTGGCTTCAAACTTCGACACTTGGAAGTCGGCGTTGATGGCACCGAGGGTCTTCTTCACCTTGCCGTTTGCGCCTGTCACCCAATATTCTTCAGGGAGAGTTTTCTTGTCATCAACATAAAGAGCCACAACGACATAGTCATGTTTCAAGATTTTAAGTACCTCTTTGTCTGACCAAACGCTCGACTCCATTTCGCGGCAGTTCACGCAGCCGTGGCCGGTGAAGTCAACGAAGATCGGTTTGTTCTGAGCCTTCGAGCAAGCGAGAGCCTGCTGATAGTCGAAGTAACCGTTTATACCGTGAGGCAGGTGGAGGAAGTCGGCGTATAGCGGTTCCTCGCAGAGTGCTTGTACATCGGTTGTCTCATTCTGCACCAAAGCACCTTGTTTCGCGAGTTCTTCGTACGTGGCAGCGACGTTGCCATAGTTGGTGCGTCCGCTCTGTTCGAGGTTAAACTCCATGGTGTTCGCCGGAGGCAGCATCCATGACATCGCTTTGAGAGGTGCGCCCCAGAGACCTGGGATGAGATAAACCACAAACGAGAAGACTATTATACTGATTATCAAGCGTCCGAGAGAGATAAAGCTCCAGTCCGGTCCTTTTTTGAGTTTGATTTTTCCGACAAGGAAAAGGCCGAGAAGCAGACCTATGGCGATGAGGATATACAACGCCATTGTGCGGGTCATGAACGGCTGTTCTGCGGCAGTCTGTGCTGTCTCCTGAACGAAATTGTTCTGTTCAAGACCTTCCATATAGTTGATGACAGCTTCCGAGTTCTCGCGGTCCATTCTCTGGAGGTCGAAATCTACGGTCTGTATTGGCGGAAGGTAGCCTGACAATGACTTGAGAGGTGCGCCCCACATTCCTGGGATGAGGTAGAACGCGAATGCGAACGACACTATTGCGAGGAAGAGACGGAAACCTGAAATCTTCGTGACTTCGTCATCGTTTTTGAATCTTATCTGGCCGAGGAGATAGAAGCCGAGCATCACGGCGCAGACAATCCAGATGGCGAGATAGACCTCACGGTCGAGGATGCCCCAGTGATATGTCTGATCGATGATACTCAGGAACTTGAAGCCGAGTGCGACTTCCACGAATCCGAACACCACTTTTACTGAATTGAGCCAGCCGCCGCTCTTCGGAAGTCTCTTCAACATTGAAGGGAACATCGCGAAAAGCGCAAACGGCAACGCAAATGTCACCGAATAAACCAACATCGTGAGGATTGGCGACCAAAAGTTACCCGACACTGACTCGATGAGGACCGAGCCGACGATTGGTCCAGTGCAGGCGAACGACACGAGCACGAGTGTGAGTGCCATGAAGAACACGCCGCCAAGACCGCTGCCATTCGACTTCTCATCGCTCTTATTGACCAAAGAACTTGGCATGATGATTTCAAATGCGCCGAAGAACGAGGCGGCGAACACCATGAACACAATGAAGAAGATGATATTCGGGATCCAGTGTGTTGACAACCAGTTGAAGATGTTGACGATACCTTCGTCACCGCCGCCGAGCCATGTTATCAGGATGATGACCGCAATCGGAATTGTGTAGAGACCGACGATGAACAGGAAATACATCAAGGCTTTGAAGCGGCCCTGCGCCTTGTTCTCGCTTCCGTGGAGGAAGAACGACACCGTCATCGGGATCATCGGGAACACGCAAGGTGTGACGATTGCTGCGAGGCCCCACAGGAACGCGGCGATGAGTGATGCCCAGAGGCTCTTGTTTGAAGCGTTACTTGAAGCAGCCTTATCCGCATGATTATCAAGAGTTATCTCAAACTCCTCGACTGTCGGAGGCAGGCACTGTCCGTCGTTGCAGACCATATATTCGAGTTCGCCTTTAAACACGACCGGCGTCTTGCCGAGCACCTTGACCTTCTGCGTGAAAATCGCTTCATTCTCAAAGAAACGAAGCTCCATGTCGAAGACAGGGTCTTGATGGACAATGGCTTCGCTCTCAATGACATCGCCTATTCTCTCGTAGATTGTAGTATCATTAAAGTAAAAAGCTGTCGGGATTGGACCGCCGTCGGCGATGTTCTGTGAATAGACATGCCAGCCGGCTTCTATTTCGGCTTTGAAAATGACGTTGTACTCATTGCCACCCAACGGTTCTGATGAGAAGCTCCATTTGACCGGTTCGTAAATCTGTGCGGACGACATCATCGGGAGCATCATGGCGAAGAACATCGCCAATGTTAGTGATAATCTTTTCATTTTATCTGATTTTCAATTATTTACAATAATTTTTGAATAATATTTACAGCTTGCAAATATGCAAAAAAAATCAATCTAAATCAAATTAATTTCACAAATGCGTGATGTTTTTGCAGTGATTTTGAATTTATCATCAATACGGTATCCGGCAATCCACACGATGTCATCGTCGGCATCAGTGACAATCCACGTTGTTTTCTTTTGGAATGCTGTGAAATTCAAGTCGTTAAAGAAATCAGAAACGAGTTTTGAGCCATGCATTCCGAGAGGCCGGAAGCGGTCGCCCTGCTGCCAATGACGCTGTTTCAGCGGGAATTTTATCTTGTCGGCATCGAGTTGCGCGAGGTTCGGGTTGTTTTTTTCGAGTCTGAAGACTGCTCCACCCGATGATTCGGACGATATTTCTGAGATTGCTC
>JAKSMZ010000002.1 GCA_024400355.1 Bacteroidales bacterium | reverse complement strand
GGGCAGGTTGTGAAGAGATTTGAGATTTCCGACAAAAAAGAATTGAATGTCAGTGATTTGGAAAGCGGCGTTTATTTCGTGAAGATGAACGGTGTTTCGATGAAGCTGATAATACGATAAGAAAAAACCCCACCTTTACACGAAAGGCGGGGAAAAACAATATAAAGATTATGAAAAAAATTTCTCCTTTTAAATTTGCGGCAAAGATAACACTTTTTTTTATTCCGCAATATTTTTTTTTGAAAAAAGACGACAAAGATTCACTTCATCAGGAAATCGCTTTCCTGATGAACCAAATCTTTATCTCTCTTCCTTATTCACGGTTTATTTTTTTGCTCCTTCCATGACGAGTTTTCCTTTGTAGTAAAGGTCGCCGTCAACGTAATAAGCTCTGTGATAGACGTGAATTGTGCCTGTTACCGGGCATGTTGCCAGTGTTGGGCATTCTGCTTTGTAGTGAGTTCTTCTCTTTGCGCCTCTTGTATGAGACTGTCTTCGTTTAGGATGTGCCATTTTACACTATTTTTAGTTATTAATTATCTAATTTGTCTTTCAATTGTTTCATCATCTCATTCCAGGCCGCGTTGGTTCCATTGTCATGTCCGTCGTCTGTGTCTTCATCAACGTGATATAACATGTCCAGCACCTCCCTGTTGCATTCGCTTTCATTTTCATGAACGCGGTGAATCGGCAGCGACAATGTTATGTATTCATAAATCAAATCACCCAGGTCGAATTCGCTGTCGTTCTTTGTTATGAAGATGACATCATCGTCTTCATTGTCGTTCTCGGCGTCATATTTCAGGTAAATCTTCGCCGATCCTTCAATTGGCTGATTGTAGTCATCGCCGCATCTGTCGCACTGGAGGACAACATTCCCTTCGAAATCAAACGCCAGAATGTACATCGTTTCCATTCTTTCGACGTCTAAATGAAGGTTTACGGTACCATTCTGCACTTCGGAATAATCTCTTTCACCGAAAAAACTGTCGCCGATAACATATTGATAATCAGTATGTCCAAACGGCAAGACAGACAATGGAATCGTATATTTGTTATCTTCTTTTTTCATTATACCAATTCGGGGTGCAAAGATATGAATAATTTTTATTCATTTTAACACAAAAAACATTAATTTTTTAAAGCCTCTTGCAGGATCTCGTCCATTGGTTCGTAGATCTGGTAGAAAGACTCATCGCCAAAGATGTTACGTGCGACGTAAGCCTTGAACAGCGGGCCGATGAGTGTCTTTGCTTTTTCTATCTGTCCGTCGGTGCCGGTGATCTTCTTTTTCTTCGCTTCCTTCGTTATGTCGTTGAACATCTTGTCTGTGAATACGAACGTGTCGTTGAATGTTTTGGCATCGCCGTAGTTCAGTATTTCTTCGCGATGTGAGTCGGAGTAGTCGAAGGCGTATTGGAACAATATGCTTGCGTTCACGACTTTGTTGAAGAAATATTCGGTTGAGTCTTGGCGCAGTGCGACATAGACATCGGGCATGATGCCTCCGCCGCCATAGACTATTTTTCCGCCTGGTGTAGTATATCTCAGGGAATCAGCGAAATGTATGCTGTCGCTGCTGAACATCTCGCCTGAGGTGTATCTGTCGTAGGCTTCGAAGAGGTATTTCTCCCTGTCGCCGTCGTATGGTTTCTGGATGCAGCGGCCTGTCGGGGTGTAGTAGCGTGCCACGGTGAGGCGCAGTCCGTCGCCGTTGCCGAGGTCGAACTGTTCCTGCACGAGGCCTTTGCCGAAGGAGCGGCGTCCGACGATGGTGCCGCGGTCGTTGTCCTGCAATGCGCCTGCCACTATCTCGCTCGCGCTCGCCGAGCCTTCGTCGATGAGTATCGTGACGGGTGTGTCTTCGAGCATCCCGTTTCTTCTCGCGAAGATGTATTGCCTGTCGCGGTGTTCGCCTTGTGTATAGACTATGAGGCTGCCTTTCGGGAGCATCTCGTCGGCGATGTCAACGGCCTCGCTGAGGTAGCCGCCGCTGTTTCCGCGGAGGTCGAAGATGAGATGTGTCATGCCTTCGCCTTGCAGTTCTTTGACTGCTTTCACGAACTCCTTGTGAGTCGTCGCGATGAATTTAGACAGCTTGAGGTAACCCGTGGTGTCGTCAATCATGTAAGCCACTTCGACGCTGTATGTCGGGATGACATCGCGCGTGATGGTGAAGTCGAGCAGTCCGTCGATGCCGCGGCGGTAGATCTTCACATCGGCCTTGGTGCCGCGAGGGCCTTTGAGCATCTTCATCGCCTTGGTATTGGTGATGCCGTTGCCCGCGATGAGGCTGTCGCCGACATATACTATCCTGTCGCCAGCGAGGATTCCGACCTTCTCCGACGGCCCGCCCTTTATAGTGCTGATGATGGTGATAGTGTCACGTTCGATGCGGAACGTCACGCCGATGCCTTCAAAGCTGCCTTGAAGCTCTTCGGTCACTTCTTCGAGGACTTCCGGCTTGAAATATTCGCTGTGCGGGTCCATCCCGTCGATGACGCTTGTGACCGCATCGACCTGCAGTTTCTGGATATCTACAGTGTCAACATATTCATTTTGAAGCAGATAAAACACACTCTCGATGGTGTTCAGGTCACTGCTGCCTCTTATGATGGTTTTCTGGCTGTTGCCGCGTGAGATGACGATGCCCATCAGCACGCCCAAAGCCATCGCGATGGCGAGAAATAACGGTGTCAGATGTTTATGTTTCATCATATCGTCGCGCTGCTCAGTTCAATGTTACTGCAAGTCCGCTTGAAAAGTCCCTGAAGCACTGTCCCCGGACCGACTTCAACCACCTGATTCACGCCGGCGGCGACCATGTTTTCCATGGTCTGTGTCCAGCAGACAGGAGAGGTGAGCTGTTTGATGAGGTTACATTTTATTATCTCCGGGTCATTGACGGCTTGGCCTGTGACATTTTGATATACAGGGCAGATGCCATCTGAGAACTTTGTTTTCTTTATTGCTTCGCCCAGTTCTTCGCGTGCCGGTTCCATGAGCGGACTGTGGAAGGCACCGCCGACATTGAGCGGAAGTGCGCGTTTCGCGCCGGCTTCTTTCATCTTTTCACAGGCGATGCGCACGCCCTCGATGCTGCCTGAGATGACAACTTGTCCCGGACTGTTGTAATTGGCCGGAATCACCACATCGTCTATCGATTCGCATATCGACTTGATTTTCTCGTCATCGAGGTTGATGATGGCCGCCATGGTGCCTGGGTTGGCGTCGCAGGCTTTCTGCATCGCCATGGCACGCTGTGCCACGAGACGGAGACCGTCTTCAAACGTCAGGACGCGGTTCGCCACGAGTGCGGAGAACTCTCCGAGTGAATGGCCTGCCACCATGTCAGGACGGAAGTCATCGAGCATCATCGCCAAGATGACCGAATGCAGGAATATTGCAGGCTGCGTGACCTTCGTCTGACGCAGGTCATCGTCGGTGCCTTCAAACATTACATCGGTGATCTTGAATTTCAGTATGTCATTTGCCTTCAGAAACAAATCCTTTGCCTTTGGAAATTTGTCGTACAAGTCCTTGCCCATGCCCACAAACTGGGCACCCTGTCCTGGAAAAACGTATGCTTTCATTGATATATATTAAAAGGTGTGAAACTTAATCTCTTTTCCCGAAAAATCTCAGAAGATAAAGGAAGAGGTTGAGGAAGTCAAGATAAAGATTCAGCGATGCGAAGATGGTGACTTTTGTCATGACCTCGCCGTCGTTGATGCCTGCCTGACCTATCTCCTTGATTTTCTGCACGTCGTATGCCGTGAGGCCGGTGAATATGATTACGCCTATGATGCTGATGATGTATTCAAGGCGTGCGCTGTGCGTGAACATGTTCACGAGAATCGCGATGATCATGCCGAACAGTGCCATCATCAGTATCGACCCGAACTTCGTGAGGTCGGCCTTGGTGGTGTAGCCCATTATTGCCATGACGCCGAACATTCCGGCCGTGATAATGAATGTCTTGACTATTGATGTGCCTGTATATACGAGAAAGATGGAGCTGAGGCTCATTCCCATCAGGACGGAGTAAAGCACGAAAAGCGATACTGTCTGCCTTGCGTTCAGCTTGTTAGTGCCGAACGACATGACAAGCACGATGATGAACGGTGCGAATGTCACGATCCAGCCGAGTCCCGACAGTGTGGCACTGCCTTTGGCGGTGATGGTGTAAAGTGTCTGGATGAGGCTCTCGCTTGTGCCGAAAAGATAGGCTGTGAGTGCCGTGAGTCCCAGTGCCGCAAACATCCATGTGAAGACGTTTGCCATGAAAGTGTTTGATAATGATTTTGTTTCTTGATACATAATTTTAAATTTTATTGTTTTTTAATGTAGGTTTTTTCCGATAAGTTGAAGGAACTCGGCGCGTGTCTCGCTTCTCTCGAAGGCTCCGATGAAGTCGGATGTCGTCGTCACTGAGTTCTGTTTCTGTACGCCTCTCATGCACATGCAGAGGTGGCGTGCCTCTATCACGACAGCCACGCCGAGCGGATGCAGCGCGTCGTTGATGGCGTTCTTGATCTGTGTCGTCAGGCGTTCCTGCACCTGAAGGCGTCTGGAATAAGCCTCAACCACACGCGCTATCTTGCTCAACCCCGTGATGTAACCGTTCGGGATGTAAGCCACATGTGCCTTTCCGATGAACGGGATGAGATGATGCTCGCAGAGTGAGAAAAGCTCTATGTCTTTGACTATGACCATCTGACGGTAGTCTTCCTTGAACCGCGCTGAAAGCAGTATCTCCATCGGGTCTTCGTTGTAACCGTGGGTGAGGAACTGCATCGACTTTGCCATGCGCAGAGGCGTCTTCAGGAGGCCTTCCCTCTCGGGGTCTTCGCCCAAGAGACGGATGATGGCCTTGTAATGTTCCATCAGCTTCTCGGTGCGTTCAGGGTTGTATCTTTCTGTCTTTTCGTAGCCTAAAATGTCATTTCCCATTTCTGTCGTCTTTTTTCTTTACAAGCTGATAAGTCTCGAACACACTGTATATCAAATAATATGCCAAGAATGTCAGCATAAAACGTTTTGAGTCTTCCTTGAAATTCAACGAGTAAACAAGCAGTATCGCGAGGTAAACGATGAGTTTCACCAAGGTCGAGATCATGTATGTATTATAAAAGGTGTGTATGTCTTTTTTCCTTGCCTTTTCGCAAATCTGATATAACGCGAGGCTGACGGCGAAGAAGAGGACGACCAACAGCGGCCACCACACCGTGGCGTATTTCGCTAACGGCAGCGACACGGCACTGACGCCGAGTGTCAGCCAGATCAGGGCTGACAGGAATCTTTTGCAATTTCTGGATATTGCCATGACTTATTTTGTTGGTGTCTGGGCAACTTTTGTGCTCATGTCGCATTTGCCGGTGAAGAAAGCACCTATCTCGATGTAGAGCTGTTTGGTGTAAAGCTCGCCTTCGATATGAGATGTTGCCTTCATTGATGTCAGTTCTTCGACGTTTATAGTGCCTCTCACGTTGCCTGAGATGTCGGCGTTCTTGCATTTTATCGTGCCTTCCACGGCTCCCTGCTGTCCGATCACCACCTTGCCGGCCGATGTCACCGTCCCGATAATCTTACCGTCGATGCGGATGTCACCCTGTGCGTCAATGTCGCCCTTGATGGTGGTTCCGTTGCCGATGAGGTTGTTTCTGCTTGTTGTTTCTGTGATGCTTGCCATATTACTTGTTGTTTTTATTCCACCATTCCAGATATTCTTCAATGTTTTTTTCCTGATAGAAGATCGGATAGTTGGAGATTGAAACTTCTATTATCTGGTAATCTTCGGCGTTGATGCCTCCGAAAACGTAGTCATTTATAAACAATGCCTTGTGATAATCTTGAGCTTGTTCGAGGTTCTCAAACTTATCGACAGTCAGCATGGCCTGCTCTTTGTTGAGCATCAGGTTTTTGACTGTAAGCTGTAACATTCTGAAGTTGTTTTTGTTGAAGTCGCCGATACGCACCTTGAGCGGGTTGATGCGTACGTTCTTCGTGTTGCATATCACGAGGATATAATGTGCCTCGTCTCTGTTGAATGTGTAAGGCGACTCTTTCTCTTCCACGGTATCTGTCTTCGGGCGTGCGCTCTCGATGTTAAGACCGAGGCTGTACATGTCGTTGGCCTTCAGCAGGACCTCTAACGCATACGGCTTGATGCTGCTCTCAGGATAGTTCTGCACAAGGCGGTAAAGCGCGTATGCCATTGAATCGACGACTTCGATGTAACCGAGTGAGATGGCGTCGAGGAACTCGAAGCGCGGCATGAGGACAGTGTCGTTGGCGTACAGTCCGCGGGCTTTCTCGACGTTCATCCTGACACGCTGGTACTGGCCGTTCTTGTACGCATCGAAGGTCTTGGCGTAGAACTGTTCGGCTTCCGCGCCTTTCTGCGCTTCCTTGAGGAAATACTCCGGGTCAAGGATGATCTTGGCCTGGTTTGAGTCGGGGTATTTGGTGAGGACGCGGTTCTTGTAGTTGTCGGCATCAGCGTTTTCGTTGCGGTTGCTGTGCATCCTGTAGAGATAGAACCATGCTGACACCTCGTTCTCGTTGTCGGGGTAACGGTCCGACAGCTCCGTGTAGGCTTCTATTGAGTGCCCGTAGTCTTTTAGGTCGCTGTAATAGATGAAGCCTATGTTGTTGAGTGCGGTTGAGATCTGTTTGTTGGCGTTGTCCTTGGCTTCCTGCGTGAAAGGAATCTGTTTGAGGTAGAAGCCTCTGTCGAGTTCGGTGTACCTCGTCGTGTCGGCGGGTTCGTCGCTCAAGCCGTGTTCTTTCATGTATGCCTCACGCTCCTCGTCCGACATCAGCGCGAGTTCTTCCTCCGTGATAGTCTCTTCCTCCTGAATCATGCTTTGCTTGTTGGTGATGAACCAGAAATCTTCCAGAATCCTGCGGCCCCATTTCCTCTGGAACTCGGTCATGCCGCGTGTCTTGGTGGCGGTGTTGTAGAAATACCATGAGCCGTTTTCATCGCCTGTCACCGGTCTGGAGGCGTTGGGGTCCAAGGTGCCGCCGAGCAGCTCGATCTGTTCTTTCGTGGCTTTCTCCTCTTCGAGACGTTTCTGCTCCGCCTTGTAGTCTTCTATCACCTTGTCAATCACTGCATAAAGCTCCAGCGTGTCCATTTCCGAAAGGCGCAGCAGACTGTCCTGAAGCTGGTATGTGGTGAGGTTTCCGACGAGGTCGGTGAGCGTCACAGAGAGGTTGAGGATACTGTCGTAGCCAGGATATGTGCGGTCCATCGACATCACCGCGGTGTCGAAATAAGCTTGTGAAAGCACATACTGTGTGTCGTCGAACAGCATGTTGGCGACTTCGAGTGATGACTTTATCTTCTGTATTGTGTTTGTCGTGCTTTTCGCCACCGAGTTGCGGAGGTATCTGATGGCTTCGTCTTTGTTGCCGTCTTTCAGCATGACATCTGCCATGGCGTAGTAGATACGGTCTTGATACTGAAGGTTCTTCGAGTCCTTGAGCATCTTGCGGAGCATCTTCATGACCTCGGTGGTGTCGTTTGTGGCGGAGCATCTGGCGATGTTCATGCGCGATTCGAACGTCATGATGTAGTCGGGGTGTTTCCTGATGGTGTTCTGGAACTGCTCGATGGCTTTGTCGTTTTCGTTCTTCTCAGCGTAGATCTGTCCGAGGATGAACATGGCGCGGCTCTTGTCGTATTTGCCTTTTGCGGTGATGACGGCACTCTTGAGATATTTCACTGCTTCGGCGTTCCTGCCTGTCGAGATGTAGAAATCGGCAAGCACGAGGTCGAGGTTGCGCTGCACGTATTTGGGCATTTTCTCTTCCGATGCGTTTGTCACGATGAGCGACTGTAGCAGTCCCTCCGCCTTTTCATACTGTTTTGTCGCGATGTAAGTCTTTGCAAGCCAGAGTGTTGCAGTGTAATGGTCTTTGCTTGTCGGGTAGTTTATCGCGGCGTAGTCGAATGTACGCCTTGCCGGGACATAGTCTTGCTTGTAGAAATGCGCTTTCGCCATGTCGATGAAGGCGTCGTCGATCCAACGGACGTATTCTTTCCCGTTGAAGCGCATTGAGTGTTTCTGTATGCAGATTGCCGACTTCTCTATGGTGCGGTCGAACTGTGCGTTCTGCGCCATGGCGTTCTCTTTCGTGCCGTAGTTGAAGACTGGCAGAACCTTGGTATAGTCATCGATGACACTTGCACGCAGGGCGTCTTCGCCTTCCTTCACGCTCTGGTTGCCGTTCCACCATACATTATAATGACTTGTCATGTTGTGCCATGCCCTTCTGTTCCATTTGTTTTTCTTTGTCGAACACGACACGAGCAACAATGCCGAAAGCACGGCGACTAAACAGCTGTATATCTTGAAATTCCTTCTCATTTTTCAAATTATGTCTCTGTTCTAACTCAAGAAGTTGAGTTTTATTTTCCGCTTCACTGCGAACCTGCAAAAATAATAAATTAGCTCGAACAAAATGCCTTTTCTCAAAAAAATATAAATAATGTCCTCGCTTTGGAAAAATGTTTGTATTTTTACAACCTGAATAAAAGTCTATTTTTTGATGGAAAATTTTATCGTATCAGCGAGAAAATACAGGCCTTCGACGTTCGAAAGCGTTGTGGGTCAGCAGGCTATAACCTCGACTTTGCAGAATGCGATACGCAACAACACTCTTGCCCAGGCGTTCCTTTTCTGCGGTCCGAGGGGCGTGGGAAAGACCACATGCGCACGCATCATGGCAAAGACAATCAACTGTTTGCACCCGACCGAAGGCATGGAGGCGTGCAACGAGTGCGAGTCGTGCGTGAGTTTCAACAATAACGCGTCATTCAATATTTTCGAACTCGATGCCGCGTCGAACAACAGCGTTGAAGACATCCGTAACCTCATCGACCAGGTGAGAATACCGCCGCAGGTTGGGAAGTATAAAGTGTATATCATAGATGAGGTTCACATGCTTTCATCTGCCGCGTTCAACGCGTTCCTGAAAACGCTTGAAGAACCGCCGGCGTACGCCAAGTTCATCCTTGCCACGACCGAGAAACATAAAATTCTCCCGACAATTCTGTCACGCTGCCAGATTTTCGACTTCAAGCGCATCACTGTTGATGACATTGCGAGACATCTGCAAGGCATCGCTGCGAAAGAAGGCGTCAACGCGGAAGAAGAGGCTCTCAACATCATAGCACAGAAAGCCGACGGCGCACTTCGTGACGCATTGTCGATATTCGACCAGATGGTGAGCTTCTCGGGCAGCAACATCACTTACAAAGATGTCATAACAAACCTCAATGTCCTTGATTATGAATATTATTTCAGGGTTGTTGACAACATTCTGGCAAATGACATCAACTCCATCCTGCTGCTGCTTAACGATGTCGTGAACAAAGGCTTCGACCCTCAGAATTTCATACAGGGACTTGCGAGCCATCTGCGCAACCTGCTCTTAGGCAAGGACGCTCGCGTGATAGGACTCATGGAGGTCAGCAGTCAGCTGAAAACAAGATATTCACAGCAGTCGTCAAAATGCAGTGATGCGTTCCTGCTCAAGGCGTTGGACCTCGCAAACGAGTGTGATATCAATTTCAGAAGCGCCAACAACAAACGGCTTCACCTCGAAATCACACTCCTGAAGATGACACAGTGCTTCTCACAGCCTGTCCAGCAGCAAGTGGTTCAGCCTCAACCTGTCCAGCAACAGCAGCCAGCAGCCAAGCCTCAGCCTGTCCAGCAGCCTCAGCCTATCCAGCAGCAAGTGGTTCAGCCTCAACCTGTCCAGCAGCCTCAGCCTGCAGCCCAACCACAGCCTGTCGCCTCAGCTCCGGTCGGTCGCATACGTCACGCAAGTACGGTTTCGATTTTAGATGATGACAGGAAAGCCCCTGTCACGGAGGTTCAGGAGGAGGTAAAAAACGCCCCTTTTACGGTTGAGATGCTGACGGCAGCGTGGAAGGAATTCGTTGACACACATAAAGATAAGTGTCCGGTTTTCGCCGCCGGCATCGGGAAATATGCCCCCACGCTCAATGACGGCAATGTCATTGATTATCAGATTGACAACATTCTCGTAGCAAACGATATGAATAATATGGCACTGCTGCGCGAACATCTCGCCAGGAGATTGAATAACAATCAGTTCACTCTTGTGCATCATATTGTGGAAAAGCCAGTTGACGATATTGCATACACCGACAGAAGCAGGTTTGAGAAGATGTCGGAGAGCAATCCCAACGTCCTGACGCTGAAAAATGGCTTAGGTCTTATTGTTGACATATAATGGCGTGTTTTTTGCCGTTGAATTATTTTGAAGATGGGTTTTAAGAAATGGTTTGGTAAGACATACCTCAAATTACGCGGCTGGAAAGTCGTCGGCGACATTCCGGAAGATGTGAAGAAATGTCTGATAATAGAGGCTCCTCACACAAGCATCGAGGACTTCATCATTGGTAAGTGTTTTTTCTGGGTGCGTGGGAAAAAGGTGAAGTTCCTTGTAAAGAAGGAGTTTTTTGATAATTTTGTGCTGCGTTGGATCCTGAACAGGACGGGAGGCATTCCCGTTGACAGGAGCCGCGGGAACAACATGGTTGTGAAAACAGCAGCGGTCTTCAAGCAATATGAAGAGCTTTACATCGTTATCTGTCCGGAAGGCACCCGCAAACGCGTCGAACGCTGGAAACACGGGTTCTATTACATAGCGGAACTGGCGAAAGTGCCTGTCGTCATGGGTTTCATCGACTTTAAGACAAAGGTGTGCGGCTATGGTCCGATGTTTTACCCTTCCGGTGATTTTGACGCCGATTGGAAGCAGATAGAAGACTTCTACAGAGGTATGCAAGGTAAGGTGAAAGGTCATTTTAACCTTGAATAACAGATTGTTACATATTATAGGATGAAATAATGAGTTTGTTCAAAAATTTTAAAAGCAGGTTTAAGGTTGTCATTCTTCATGCCGATACGTATGAGGAAAAGGGAGGCTTTCACACCAGCAAGATGAATGTCACACTATTCGTTTTTCTGGCGGTGCTGCTTATCATCGCGGCGACCACTTCTCTGATTTTTTTCACGCCGATACGCGAATTGATACCGGGCTATACCGATGTCACGCTTGACCGCCGCGTATATCAGATTGAACGCACCTCCGACTCAATCGAGATGGTGCTGATGCAGAAGGACTTGTACATTAATAATCTGCGCCGTATCATATTCGGTGAGGAGCTTGCCGATGACAGCCTTGCGGCTTATGAATCAATGAAGGAAGGTGTGAAGCCGATGCCGAAGATGTATGACGAGAAGTCGGAGAGAGACAGTCTGTTCAGGCTCAGGTATGAGGCTGAGATGATGAAGAATCTCATCGGTGCCGCCGATGCCGGTGGGGGAGAGAGTATCCCGTCGTTCGTCAGTCCGTGTTCGGGCAGGATAGCCGGCCGTTTTGACGCAGGCTCAAAACATTTTGGCGTCGATGTCGTCTCTCCGTCGAAAACAGCTGTCAACGCTGTCGCCGATGGCGTCATCATCCTTTCTGAAATGACAAAAGAAAAAGATTATATACTTGTCATTCAGCATAATAACAATGTAATATCGGTTTATAAGCACAACACGTCGCTCATGCATTATGAGGGCGACAACGTGAGTGCCGGCGATGCGATAGCAATCACTGGAGGCATGAAAAATCAGTCGGAAGAAGCACATCTTCACCTGGAATTGTGGTTTAAAGGCGAACCGGTCAATCCCGAAGATTATATTTCTTTTGACGGGAAGTGATTTTATATGGCAATTTTTAGTATCTTTGCACCCAAAAAATAAAACGGAAAAGAATACAGGCAATGACAGTTCTCATAAAGGTTTTACAACTTATTCTCGCGCTCTCTATATTGGTGATAATCCATGAGTTCGGGCATTTCATAGCATCAAGGATCTTCGGAGTGAGAGTCGAGAAATTCTATATGTTCTTCGATGCAAGGTTCTCTATTTTCAGATGTAAGAAAGTTAACGGGAAGTGGAGATTCAAGTTTTTCTGCAAGAATGAGCCGGAAAAATACAACACCATAGAGCATATCGACCCTGTAACGAACAAGAAATCATACACATACGAGCCGATAGATCTCACCACCTTGCCGGAAGACGACTGGCGCAGGGCTGAGGACGCGACCGAGTTCGGCCTCGGCTGGATTCCGCTCGGCGGCTATTGCAAGATCGCAGGGATGATTGACGAGTCAATGGATGAGGCGCAGATGGCGCAGGATCCGCAGCCTTGGGAGTTCCGCACAAAACCGGCATGGCAACGCCTCATCATCATGGTCGGCGGCGTGTTCATGAACGTTGTTCTCGCAATGATCCTCTATATCGGGCTGACAGCGAATTACGGCGAACAATACCTTTCAACGGCGGAAGTCAACAAAAACGGAATCTCCGTCGATAGCCTCGCCTATTCGTTCGGCCTCCGCGATGGCGACAAGATTATCTCCATCGATGGGAAATATGTCGAAAATTTCTACAAGATTCCGCTGGAACTCGTCCTTGAAAACACACAATACGTTGAGGTTGAACGCAATGGCGAGAATATGAAAGTCTATCTTCCCGATGACGCTGTTAAGAAAATCCTCAAGCATCAGACATCATTTATCAGTTACAGGTCGAAGTTCATCGTGTCTGAAGTGATGGAAGGCGGTGCTGCCGAGAAGGCCGGTCTCATGGAAGGTGACAGAATCATCGGAATCAACGACATTGCGACACCTTATTTTCAGGATTTCAAGAAGGAAATAGTGAATTTCTCAAGCCAGGATGTGAATATCTCACTTGTAAGAAATTCAGATACAATAACTTGTCAGGTTTATGTACCGGATAACGGCACAATCGGCGTCGTGACAGCCTTCGACTTACAGTTTTCGACGAAGGAATACACTTTCTGGCAGGCTGTGCCGCGTGGATTCTCGAGGACGTTCAATGAAATAAGCGATTACTGGAAGCAGGTGAAGCTCATCTTCACCCCGAGCACAGGCGCGTACGAGAGCCTTGGCGGTTTCATCGCAATAGGCAGCATCTTCCCCGACAGTTTCCAATGGGAGCAGTTCTGGCGTCTGACAGCCTTCCTGTCAATAATCTTGGCGGTCATGAACATCCTTCCGATACCTGGTCTCGACGGCGGTCATGTGCTGTTCCTGCTGTTTGAGGTGGTGACACGCCGCAAGCTGAGCGACAAGTTCATTGAGAAAGCGACAACAGTGGGTTTCATATTTCTCCTGATCCTTATCATTTACGCCAACGGCAACGATGTCGTAAAACTGTTCCGATGAAGGTGCTATATATTAATAAGGTGTTGAAAACTTGTTGAAAACATTGTTTCACATACAATAAAAAGAATAACATATCGTTTTTGGACTTTAAAGATTAAAACGTGCGAACATTGAGAAACATACTGCTTATGATGGTTATCGTTATGATAACGGAAGGGTTGTATGCCCAGCAGGCCCCGATGTTCACTAATTACAGCAACGCATACGCCATGACTAATCCCGGATTTTACGGGTTGAGTGATGGTGTGAACATAAACAGCATCTACAGAGACCAATACACAGGATTTAAAGATTATGCCACAGGCACGAGAGTGTCGCCGCGCACATTCCTTATCTCCGCTGATCTCCCGATACCCGCCGCGTTAGGTGGCTTCGGCCTTTCGATAGTCAAGGACCAGCTTGGTTTTGAAGACAATATCGGTGTGAATCTCGGTTATTCCTACCATCTCGACCTCGGTGCCGGCACGATGGGTATCGGTCTCGCGTTGAATTTGACAAACAGAGCGGTCGATTTCACGCTTGCCAGACCACTCGTGGATAGCGACCAGGCCATTCCGAACGACAAACAGACCGACATGCTTTTCGATGCTAACCTCGGTGTGTTCTACATGATTCCCGAGACGTTTTACGTGGCGGCGTCTGTGACAAGCCTTTTGGAAACAAAAGGGAAGGTGCTGACTGGAAGTGCCACCTCAAGTGCGAGTTTTGTCGGCGACAGGACTTTTTATCTTGTTGCAGGTTATGAATATCAGTTCGTTAACTCGCTGTTCAAGATCAATCCGTTGATGTGTCTGATGAGCGACATCGCAAACACACAGTTCAATGTGGGGCTGAAAGGATGGTATAACGACAAGTTCTGGGTTGGTTTGAATTACCGTTACCAAGAGTCGGTTGCTGTCATGGCAGGATTCAGTATCAAGGGGTTACTGCTTTCGTATGCCTACGACATCAACACAATGGGCATCGGTTTGAAAGGCTCACACGAGGTGTCGTTGAGCTATTGCTTCAAGTTGAATTTGGACAAATCGCCACGTATATACAGGAGTGCAAGGTATTTGTAATGTGCGTTGTTGAAAAAAATATGGCGATGTTGGAAAATAAATGTTGAGATAAACAAAAAAAATGCTAATTTTGGCGCTCGAAAAAAATGCGTTTTTGTATAAGGAAAAAGAATAAAAATAACGACTATAAAATGAAGAAATTTTTGTTATTAAGCCTCGTTGCTGCTGTCCTCGTCGGATGCACGAGTTCAAATCAGGGTGAATTGGTAGGTGTCAGGAAGAAGTCAAAGCCGTTTTATCAGCCAGATCCATACGGTATGGTGTTTGTCCCGATGGGTAGTTACACCATGGGTGTCGGTGGACAGGATATTGCCACAACCAATGTCGCACAGGCAAAGACCATCTCGGTATCAGCGTTTTACATGGATGAAACTGAAATCACGAATAACGAATACCGTGAGTTTGTGTATTATGTAAAGGACTCCATCGCCCGCACATTGCTCGGCGAAGTTGATCCTGAGAAGTATCTCATCACGGAAAACCGCAAGACAGGTGAAGTCTATGACCCGCCATATCTCAACTGGGACGAGAAAATCGAATGGAGAAGCGACAACCAGGAATACAGAGATGCGCTTGAAGACTTGTACATACCGGAAGGCGAGCGTTATTTCGGAAAGAAAGAGATTGACGCAAGAAAGCTTTTCTATGAATATTACTGGATTGACCTTCAGGCGGCTGCAAGAAAAGAGTTCAAGTCGGATGCCGACTTCCACAACGCAGGTTTTGCTAACCGTCCGCAGGGCATGACCGACCGTTCGGTTTATGTGAAGAAGGAAAGCATCAATGTGTATCCTGACACATTGGCATGGATTCACGACTATTCATACTCATTCAACGACCCGTTGACAGAGAAATATTTCTGGCATCAGGCATACGACAACTATCCTGTTGTCGGTGTCAACTGGCATCAGGCACGTGCGTTCTGCATCTGGCGCACCAAGAAACTCAACCAGTATCTTTCAGGTCAGAAGAACACTCCGATGCTCTCAGAGTTCCGTCTCCCGACAGAAGCCGAATGGGAATGGGCTGCACGTGGCGGCAATATCCTCAACCCGTATCCGTGGGGCGGTCCGTACGCACGTAACGACAAAGGCTGCCTGCTTGCGAACTATAAGCCACTCCGTGGCAATTACATCGCCGACGGCGGTCTCCGCACACTCATCGTAGGTCACTACCCGTCAAACGACTGGGGTCTCTATGACATGGCCGGCAACGTGGCGGAATGGACAAACAGCGCATACGACCCGGTGTCGTACAACTTCACGTGGGACATGAACCCTAACTACACGTACACAGCCAAAGATACAGACGATCCGGTCATGAAGAGGAAAGTCGTCCGCGGCGGTTCATGGAAAGACATTTCATACTATCTCCAGGTCACGACACGTGACTATGAGTATCAGGACACAGCGAAATGCTACATCGGTTTCCGCTGCATCCAGCCTTACCTCGGCAGAAACAAAGGCGATAATCCGAATAAGGCATCAAGAGTTTATTAAAGAAATAAGTAATTAACAGAAATAATAATCAGAAATTTTTAGAATTATGAGCAAATTTTATGAAAAGCGCGGCTATAAGAATTTCATGGCGAAACTCTATGGCATTGGCGCATCAGTCGTTCTTGTAGGTGCTTTGTTTAAACTTACCCACATGCCATTGTTCGGATGGACCGGCGCAGCTAACTTCATGTTGACCCTCGGTCTTCTCACAGAAGCTGTCATCTTCTTCTTCTCAGCATTCGAACCACCGCATGTCGAACCTGACTGGAGCCTGGTGTTCCCGGAATTTGCATACGCATACCACGGAGTTGAGACAGACCCTTCAAAGAAAACAACATTGACAGGTAATAACAACTCATCAGACAACTTCGGCAAGATTCTCGAAGGCGCAAATATCGACCAGGAAGCATTGAAGAAACTCGGTGCCGGCATCAACAAGCTCGGTGAGACTGCAAGTCAGCTCGCAGACCTTTCAGGTGCAGTGGCGGCGACAAGTGAATACACGAAAGTCATGCGCAAGGCAACCGATTCGGTCGCTGCATTCGAAGTCCAGCTCCAGACAGCAGAGTCAGTGGCAGAGACAAGCAAGAAATTCAACGCCACAATGGCCCAGTATATTGAAAAAGTCAACGCATCAGCAACAACACAGGAAGCTCTCAACCATCAGATGACAGACCTGTCAAAACGTATGGCAGCAATGAACACGGTCTATGGCAACATGCTTTCAGCAATGAACTACAAGGCCTGACATCTCTTTTATTAATTTAATTCGTTAACCTAATAAAAAGATAAGAAATGGCAGGATTTAAAGAAACCCCAAGGCAGAAGATGATCTCCATGATGTATCTGGTGCTCACCGCCTTGCTCGCATTGAATGTGTCGGCAGACATCCTCGATGCCTTCGCTATCGTCAACGATGGTTTGGAAAAAACCAACGCCAGCACGGAGAACAAGATCGAAGATTACTACAGGACATTCGAACAACAATATAACAAACAGCCTGAGAAAGTTCAGCAGTATTGGGATAAAGCACAGCTCATCCGCACAAAGACTGATGAGATCATCAACTACATAGAAAAAGACATCAAGGTACCGATGGTTCTCCAGACAGAAAACATCGAAACGGTCGAAATGCTTCTCAACCCAAAGGACACTGAAAAACCTCTCATCAGAAATGCACAAAAGGCTGACCCGAAGAACCGCCGTGTGTTTTATGAGTTCAACCTCAAAAACATTGACTCGAAAGATAAATATGATGCGACAACGTCATATATGATTGAACAGGGTCATGCAACAGAACTCAAGAACAAACTCAAAGAATATCGTGAGTTCGTCATTAACGCATTGGACGAAGTAGGCATCCACGGCTACGGCCATAACGTCGGTCTTCTCACAGACGAAGATGCAGACGGCAACAAGATTGTCTATACCGACGGAAACGGCTCGGAACTTGATTGGGAACACAAGAACTTCGAGAACATCATTCTCACTGCTGAAATCGCTATCACAAACAAGATCGTAGGCGAGATCCAGACAACAGAATATGACGCTATCACTGAATTGTTCAAGAACATCGGTGCTGCTGACTATAAGTTCAACGCACTTGAGGCGAGAGTGCTCCCAAAGAGTACATACGTCATCGTTGGTCAGGACTATGAGGCTGAGGTGTTTATCGCAGCACAGGACACAACGACGAAATTCGGTGTCAGATACGCCATGGGAGTTGAGCATTTCAACAATACAGGCAACAACGGCAATGTCGCCAACAGTGCAGGTGGCATCGTGAGACTGAAATTCCCGGCAACGAAACCTGGAATACAGAACTATGCTGGTGTCATCGAGATGCAAGACCCTGTAACGGGTGAGATTGTGCCTTATCCGTTCTCGGCACGCTACACAGTCGCTCCACCTTCAGCAACAATCGCACCGACACAGATGATGATATTCTACCAGGGTCTTAAGAACCCTATCTCAGTGTCAGCACCTGGTGTTGCCAACGATAAGATCGACGTCACGGTCTCAAACGGTGCCATACTTACAAAAGGCACGGAAGCCGGAACATACATGGTCGAGGTGCCGGCAGGCGTGAAGACAGTGAAAGTGACAGCCACAGGCAGCATCGACGGCAAGTCGGTCGTTCTCGGCAGCTATGACTTCCGCGTGAAACGCGTCCCAAGCCCTGAGGCACAGATCGGCGGTGTGTCAAGCGGCAAAGTCGCAAAAGACGATGTCCTCGCAGCAGGCGGTATCATCCCTGATATGGGCGACTTTGAGTTCGGCGACTACACATACAAGATCGTTTCGTTCAAACTCTCCACCTTCATCGGTGGCGATATCAAAGAAGCAGGTACAAACAAGGGTGGCGCTTTCAACACTGAAACAAGAAAGTTCATCCAGAATGCTAAACACGGACAGAAACTCTTCTTCGAAAACATCCAGGCACAAGGTCCGGACGGCGCAACACGTACTTTGAACCCTGTCAACATTGAAATCAAATAAATTTTGAAATATGAAAAAGATTATTGCAACATTAGCTATCGCGGTCGTGTGTCTCTGCGGCGCACCTAAGATGTCAGCCCAGATCCTTGACAGGACTTATACCGATGGTCTCTACCCTGAACAAAGCACGGGCGTGAAAACACCATTGCCGCTGCCAGGCGTGAGAGAAGCTGATGTCATGTGGAAAAAAAGAATCTGGCGCGAAATCGACTTCCGTCAGAAGATGAATCAGGGATTCTACTATCCGACAGTGAATCACCAGGACTGGAAGAATTTCATCACGGTAGTGATGGACGGACTCAAGGAAGGTAAGATTCAGGCATACGAAGTTGAACCTACTGATGAACTCCTCACCCCGATTTCATATAACCAGTTCATGGTTTCACAGTCAGATACTTCATACAAGACCTTGAGACGTCCATACCCGCCATACGACGAATATGACACCATGATGGTATCACAGTTCGACCCGGCACAGGTGATGCGTGTCCGTATCAAGGAAGACTGGTATTTCGACAAGCAGAGAAGCCAGCTGATGGTACGCATCATCGCTATCTGCCCTGTTAAGATGAGAGAAATCGAAGGCGGCGAGAAAGCACCTCAGCCTCTCTTCTGGATTCCTTACGAGAGCGCACGCGAAGTGTTCGCATCGGCACCTTATTACAACCGCTCAAATACAGCATCAAATCTCACCTATGATGATATATTCTGGAAACGTATGTTCGACAGCTATATCTATAAGGAAGAGAATGTATATGACCGTAGCATCCGTGAGTATGCCCAAGGCATTGACGCTCTGTTAGAATCAGAACGTATCAAACAGAGTATCATCGACTTTGAACAAAACCTTTGGGATTATTGATTCGAGTGCCGGTTTGATGACATAACAAAAACAGCGACGCGGTCAATCCGAGTCGCTGTTTGTTTTGTGCGTCCTGAGTCTCAATAACGGAATCTTCTGCCGCTCTTTCTCTCCGGACGGTCATCTTCAAATGACTTTCTTTTCTTCTTTGAGGTCTTGCCATCATTGCCTCTGCCTTCTGCACGACGGCTTTTCCTTGACTCACGGCGCGGCCTGTCGTCAAAGTCATCATGGCGGCGGTCTCTGCGTGAACGCTCCTCATGGAAGCTGTCTTTCGTCTTCTCCTCTTTCTTCTTTCTCGGCTTGCGCTCCGACATCTCAAAGTCATCATCGCGGTGTCTGCGTTTGTCGCCTCTCGGTTTATCACTCTTCCTGTCACCTTTCTCTTTCGGGTCACCAGTGGTGATTTCAACCCTGATGCCTTCAGGGTTGTTGTTCGGGTCAGCGAAGCAATCAACAATAAACTTAGCTTTGTCACCGTCAACAGCGACAAAAGAGAAGTTCTCCATCAAGTCGATATGACCGATGTTGATATCCTTTGAATGCGTCGCATCGTTGATTTTTCCGATGATGACGTTCGGCCTGATATGGTCTCTCTTGCCAAGTCCGAAGAAAAGACGCACCATGTTGCTGTCATCGTGTTCTTTTCTGGCTTTCTTTTCTTTTTTCTTGCCAGTCTCGTTTTCATCGACATTCAGATCTTTTGCATCTTTGTAATAATCGAGGAAACGGTTGAAATTCAATGCGACGACACGGGTGATAAGCTCTTCACGTGTCAGCCAGTTGAGTTTCTTGAAGACAATAGGTAGGTAGTCGTCAATGTCATCACGCGTGATGTCAACCTTTTCAAGATTGTCGATATGACGGAAAAGCTGTTTCTCGCAGACCTCCTGTGCTGTCGGGATCATGGCTTTCTCAAGCGGGCGTCCGAGTTGTTTCTCAATGGCCTTTATCTTTGATTTTTCCTTGACATGTACAAGGCTGATGCAGATGCCGGTCTTGTCGGCACGTCCCGTCCTGCCGCTGCGGTGGACGTATGTGTCGATGTCGTCGGGAAGGTTGTAGTTGATGATATGTGTCAGGTTGTTGACGTCAAGTCCGCGTGCCGCGACGTCAGTGGCGACGAGGATCTGGATGTAACCCTGGCGGAAATGATTCATGACAAGGTCGCGTGCCGGCTGCGAGAGGTCGCCGTGCAGTGCTGACGCGTTGTAGCCGTCATGGATGAGGTTGTCGGCGATTTCCTGTGTCTCAAGTTTAGTGCGGCAGAAAACAATACCGTAGATCGACGGGTAATAGTCGATGAGCCGTTTCAGTGCGAGGTATCTCTCGCTTGCGCGGATGAGGTAATAGTTGTGGCGCACATTCGTCGAGCCGGAGTTGCGCTGTCCAATGGAGATTCTCACCGGATCTTTCATGTATTTGCTGAGAATCTTCTCAACTTCAGCCGGCATCGTCGCCGAAAACAGAAGGATGTTCTTCTCAGCCGGCATGTATTCGAGAATGGCATCGACATCTTCCTGGAAGCCCATGTCAAGCATCTCGTCGGCTTCGTCAAGGATCATCCACCGCACATTGCTGAAGTCAACACGGTTACGGCGGATCATGTCTTGCAGACGGCCAGGCGTTGCCACGATGATCTGCGGTTTCTTCGCCAGGTCCTTGAATTGTAATTCTATGCTCGCACCGCCATACACCGGCACCACCATAATCTCAGGTATGTATTTGGAATAGCTCTTCAGGTCTTTGGTAATCTGCATGCACAACTCACGTGTCGGGCATAAGACAAGGGCCTGAACACAACGTTTTGATGCGTCGATGTTTTGCAATAACGGCAGTCCGAAAGCAGCCGTCTTGCCAGTGCCAGTCTGTGCAAGACCAACTAAATCAGTGCGTTGTGATAATAACACAGGCAATACCTGTGCCTGGATTGGCATCGGTTCTTTGAATCCTAATTCATCTATTGCTCTTAGGATTGCAGGGTTTAAATCGAAATCTTGAAACATAGAATATTTTTGAGGCCGCAAAGTTACAAAAATATTTACTATCTTTGCCAGAATTTTTGAAGATGGGATGCGACTGAAACTATACATATTGTTTATATGCCTTTTTTTGTTTTCCTGCTCGCAAAACAAAGATAATGAGATGTTTACACAGGATGTCGTTGAGACGTGGCCGAAAATTAATGTGGACAGTATTTTCATTAATCTCGACCAACCGACCATCGACAGGAAATATGCTCAGGTTGACAAGGTTTTCAAGAACCTCAAAAAGAAGACGACATTCAACGGGACCGTGCTTTTCGCTGAGAAAGGGCGTGTGGTCTTGAAGAATTCGTATGGGTTCAGTAATCTCCGCACACGGAAAGGTGAGTTGAATGCCGATGATGTCTTTCAGCTGAGTTCCGTCTCAAAGATGTTCACCGCCGAGGCGATAATGATTCTTCAAAACCGTGGTTTGATTGATTTTGACACTATCATTCAGACGTATATCCCCGAGTTTCCGTACGAAGGCATCACGATAAGGATGTTGTTGACGCATCGTTCGGGTCTGCCGCGTTACGAGTTGCTTGCCGATGAGGTGTGGCCTGATTGGAAGATACCTTTTTCCAACGAGGACATGATTGAAAGTTATGTCAAATACAAGCCGGCGAGGTTGTCGCGTCCTGACCGCAAATTCAATTACAGCAATGTGAACTATGCTTTGCTGGCGAGTGTCGTCGAGCGGGTGTCGGGTATGCCGTTTGTGGATTTTATGAAAAATGAGATTTTTGAATCTGTTGGAATGAAAAACTCTTTCATATACGACATGCCGCTTGACGAGAAGGTCTCAGTGTATCTGCCCGATAGTGTCGTTCAAGGTTACTACGTCGGTCGCCGACGTCCGCGACAGGCTCAGAATGAATATCTTAACGGTGTCAAAGGTGATAAGATAATGTTCTCCAACGTTGAAGACATGTATCGTTTCTGGTTGGCGTTGGACTATGGGCTGCTGTTGCCTGACACAGTGCAGGCGGAGGCTTTCAAGCCTGGCAGTCCGGTCAAGAAGAAAAAAGACAACTATGGTTTTGGCTGGCGGATCTCAGGGAAATATGAAGGTTGCATCTACCATTACGGTTGGTGGAAAGGCTACCGGTCGTTCTATATCCGCGACAACAAAAACGATCGCGTGCTGATTGTGCTGACCAACACCGACAAGGGGCCTAACTCTGATCAGTTCTGGAAGTTGCTGGCAGACAACACAATATCTCTTGCACCTGCATCCGTCAACATCCATTATTTGGAGTATGAGGAAGGCTTGCGTTTTCCATGCTCGTCATATCTTGACAGACGATGACTTGTTATTGAACCACTAATTTGTACCCGACGCCATGCACGTTCTCAAGGATAATGTTGGGGTCATCGCTGAGGATGTTCCTTAACCTTCCGACATAAACATCCATGTTGCGTGCGCTGAAGTAGTTGTCCTCCTTCCACACAATCTTTAATGCGTAAGGCCTTTCGACGACTTTCCCCATGTTCTCACAAAACAGCTGGAGAAGGTCTAACTCTTTGGAAGTCAGTTTGTATTCTTTCCCGAATCTGATCAGTTTCCGCTTGATGGTGTCGAAAATGTACGTGCCGATTTTGAAAGTGTGATGGCTCTTGGCTTCGACGCTCATTCTTTTCATGATTGATTTGATACGTAATGTTAACTCGTTCATGTTGAACGGTTTGGTGATGTAGTCGTCAGCACCAAGCTCCAATCCGCGGATGATGTCCGATTGCAGCGATTTCGCTGTGAGAAAGATGATGGGGATGTACTTGTTGATGGTGCGAATCTCTTTCACCAAGGCGAAACCATCAATCACCGGCAGCATTATGTCAGTGATAATCAAGTCGAAATCGTCTTTTCTGTAGCATGTCAACGCCTCTTGGCCGTCAAAGCACAATGAGCTTGAGTATCCATAGGTTGCAAAATACGACTTCAAAATCATGCCAAGACTCTTGTCGTCTTCGACAATCAGAATTTTAAGGTCTTTTTTCATGAGTACAATATTTTTGTCAGACAATTAATGGCAGGGTGACTGTAAAAACAGAACCTTTGCCAAGTTCACTTTCAACCATGATTGTACCGTTTATTCGCTGTAGATTTCTTCTTAGATAATATAGTCCAAGTCCTGTACTATACTGACAGTCAGATGTTTTATGATTAAATCCGCTCTCAAAAATATGTTCCAGATTTTTCTTTTCAATGCCGATGCCGTTGTCCGAAAAACTGATATGGATTTTGTCACCTTTGTTGAACGTATTGATTTTCAGATGCAGAGGCTGCTCCGACTTGTATTTTATCGCGTTTTCAAAAAGCTCGCGGAAAGCCGATTCGATATATTCATAATTCCCCTTCACCTTATACCTGCTTGCCATCATGTAAACCGCAATATTGTCAATCCTGCAATTTCTAATGACACTGCATAAAATCTCGTGTACGTCGCAATTTTGGTTTAAATCAATATCGAAATAATTGTGTTTCAATGCTTTGATGGTGTCATCAATAATGTTTTTCATCCTCCGGCATTCGTTGGAAATGATGTCAAGATAGCTGTCGCAATCAAATTCTCCGATTTCATTTGTCCTGATCAAATCACACGCGATGCCAATAGTCGTCAAAGGATTTTTCAGTTCGTGAAAGGCGTTTGTGACGTATTCTAATCTGTCATTTTCCATATCGTTGTTGGTCTTGATTATCTGTGCCAAAATTATGAAATTATTTTTTACACAGGCGCACATAGGTTGTAATTTTTTCAATTTTTTACACAATTTTTACAATTTTTTCAACAAAATGCAAAAAATGTTAAAAAAGTTAACTTTGTAATGAAAAATGTTGTACTTTTGCAGTGCGAAACGATGTACATCCATAATTCTCTTCCGAGAATTTACATTGTTCGTAAAAGGTTTCATAAATTTTGGTTTTTGGTTCTGGAGGTCTCTCATGCTCATGAGAGGCCTCTTTTTTATGGAAAATTACTTTCTCAAATTCAAAAAATAGTTGTATCTTCGCAAAAAATTATACATAAAAAATTATGACAGACATTAAAGTTGAACTTGGACAGATTAAAAGTTTTGTATCAGATAATCAATTAGATACATTTAATAAAAAAATTAAGGACACATTCAACACCATTTACAGCCGCACTGGTGCAGGCAACGATTTTCTCGGATGGGTGGATCTTCCTTCAAGCATCACACGTGAGTTTATCGCTGACATCAAAGACAAGGCTGCTGAATTGCAGAAGAAATCAGAGGTTTTTGTCGTCGTCGGCATCGGTGGTTCGTATCTTGGCGCAAGGGCTGTCATAGAATCACTTGTGAACCATTTTTCACAATTCATGAAATCTGATGCACCGAAAGTCATATTTGCAGGTCACACGATGAGTGAGGATTATATGTCAGACCTTCTGCAACTCCTTGATAATAAAGATTATTCAATGACTGTGATTTCAAAGTCGGGAACAACGACAGAACCTGCCGTGGCGTTCCGCATCCTGAAAAATCACATTGAGAAAAAATACGGCAAGGAAGAGGCACGCACCCGTATCGTCGCAATCACCGACAAGGCGAAAGGCGCGTTGAAGGTTCTTGCCGACAACGAAGGTTATAAGTCGTATGTGGTGCCTGACAACGTCGGTGGCCGTTATTCAGTGCTCACACCTGTCGGGCTTCTGCCGATTGCCGTGGCGGGTATCGACATCGAACAACTTGTTGCCGGAGCGCAAATGATGGAGAAGTATTGCATTGATAATCAGAATGAAAATAATGTATCAGCAAGATACGCCGTGGCACGTCAGGCCCTTTATCATCTTGGAAAGACAAATGAGATTCTTGTGAATTACGAGCCTCGTCTGCAATATTTCAGCGAGTGGTGGAAGCAGCTTTACGGCGAAAGTGAAGGGAAAGACGGCAAGGGTATTTTCCCCGCAAGTGTCACATTTACAACTGATTTGCATTCAATGGGACAGTATATCCAGGAAGGTGTCCGCAACCTGATGGAGACTGTAATCTCTGTCGAAAACCCTGACAGCGATGTCAGAATCCCAAATGACGATGCCAATTTAGACCAGCTTAACTATATCGCAGGTCGCCGGCTTTCGGAAGTCAACCTCACGGCGGAGAAGGCCACGATTCTCGCTCATGTTGATGGCGGAGTTCCGAATATTCGAATTGCAGTGCCACGCATCAGTGCCAATGTCATGGGACAACTGGTTTATTTCTTCGAAATGGCTTGTGCATTAAGCGGTTACATGCTTGAAGTCAACCCGTTCAACCAACCGGGCGTTGAGGCTTATAAGAAAAATATGTTCGCCCTTCTCGGAAAGGCCGGCTATGAGGAACTGAGGGAGAAGTTAGTAGTTAAAAGTTAAAAGAGTAGCGACATCAGACCCACGGTGTAAAATTGTAGAGACGCAGTGCAGTGCGTCTCGAACTCCGGCAGGATGAACAAAATATAAATAATGAATTTGAATTATAACGATATTGAGGTGATGGCGCCGGTAGGCTCCTACGAGGCTCTGTCGGCGGCGATTCAGGCTGGTGCAGGTTCGGTTTATTTCGGAATCGGACGGCTGAACATGCGCTCGAAGTCAACGAAAAACTTCACTCTCGACGACCTTCACATAATCTCGGAGATTTGCCACGAACATAACGTAAAGAGTTATGTTACAGTGAATACCGTGGTTTTTGACGAGGAGATGGACGAGATGCACGCGCTTCTCGACGCGGTGAAGGCCAACGACATCTCGGCAATCATCGCTTCCGATCAAAGCGTCATACAATATGCCCGCAAGATTGGCATCGAAGTCCATATATCAACGCAATGCAACATCACCAACCTCGAGGCGGTGAAGTATTATTCACAGTTTGCCGATGTGATGGTGACAGCCCGCGAGCTAAACATCAATCAGGTGAAACATATCACTGAAGAGATTGAACGTCAGCATATTACAGGGCCGAATGGCGAGTTGGTGAGGATAGAGACGTTCTGTCATGGCGCACTTTGCATGGCCGTTTCCGGAAAATGTTACCTCAGTCTTGACAACTTCGGGACAAGCGCCAACCGCGGTGCTTGCGTGCAGCCATGCCGTCGCGGCTATGAGGTGACCGATCGCGACAAGGAGATCACTTTGGCGATTGAAAATGAATACATTATGTCGCCGAAGGATTTGTGTACACTGCCGTTCCTCGACAAACTCCTTGCAGCAGGAGTGAAAGTGTTGAAGATCGAAGGCCGTGGCCGTTCGCCGGAATACACAAAACTCACGGTGAGCGTCTATCGCGATGCCGTTGACGCAATACGCGAAGGCTCTTTCACTGAAGAGAAAGTCACCGCGTGGATGGACAGACTGCGCAGCGTGTATAACCGCGATTTCTGGGACGGATATTACCTCGGCAGGAAAATGGGTGAGTGGACCGAGAAATACGGCTCGCAGGCGACAAAGACAAAGCTTTTCGTCGGCACGATAACAAATTTCTTCGCGAAGATAAATGTCGCCGAAATCAGGATGGAGACCCACGACCTCAACGTCGGTGACGAAATCATGATCATCGGCCCGACGACAGGCGTTTATGAAGATACAATTAAAGAAATCCGCGTTGACCTCAAGCCGGTTGAGAAAACCGAGAAAGGTGAACTGTGTTCGATACCGGCCCATGACATCGTCAGACGCGGTGACAAAGTTTATAAATTAGTTTCAGGACAAGATGCAACGGTTTAATTTACATACACATAGCTTATACTCCGACGGCAAATGCCCGATGGAGGAGACTGTTGAAGAAGCAATAAGACAAGGCCTTCACACCCTCGGATTCTCCGACCATTCCATGGTGCCGTTCGAAAGCAATGTCTCAATACAAAACGACAAAGTCGGCGAATATATCAGCAATCTGAAAAAACTGAAAGCCGAGAACGCCGGCAAAATCACGATTCTGTCATCAATGGAGATGGAGTTCATTCCAGGTATTGTCACCGGTTTCCAGAAGACAAAACGTGATCTTGGCCTCGACTATCTCATTGGTTCTGTGCATCTTGTTGGAACTGACCCGCAACATCTCTGGTTTATCGACGGAAAACACATAGAGCCTTACGACGAGGGACTGCGTGATTATTTCGGAGGCGACATCCGCAAAGGCGTACGTGCTTATTTCGACCAGGAGAACCTGATGATTGAAACGGAGAAATTCGACATCATCGGACATTTCGACAAGATTAAAATGAACGCTCGCGGACGTTATTTTCAGGAAGATGAGAAATGGTACCGCGACATGGTTCTGGAAACGCTTGACCTGATCAAACAGCACGATTTGATAGTGGAGATTAACACCCGCGGGCTTTATAAACAGCGTTACAACGGTTTCTATCCGGCCGAGTGGCTGCTGCCTCGCCTGAAGGAGATGAATGTGCCGGTCGTGATTTCGTCAGATGCACACATATACAGTGAGTTGACAAACTGCTTCAAGGAAGCGGAAAACGCCTTGAAATCAGTTGGTTACAAAGAAACGGTATGCTTCAGAAACGGACAATGGGAGGCTGAGGGTTTGTAAAAGAGAAAATTTAACTTTTAACAAAAAGTTTTTGATATAAACTGAACAAGAGCAATAAAAACTACATATCAAGAGACATTTAACTCGAAAAATGAAGTCTTTCATATAAAAATATTAATATGGACATTTTACTTTTGACTATTGCAATCATTCCGGTCATCGTGCTGATGATTTACGTCTATAAAAAGGACAAATACGAAAAAGAACCGATAGGGATGCTCGTGAGAGCATTCATGCTTGGCATTCTTTCCATCCCGATAGCCCTGGCCATTGACAGCTTTTTCGCCAGTGTCATGTTGGGTGAAACGGTCTTTTTCCAGGCTTTCTTCCAAGCCGGAATTCCGGAAGAGTTTGCGAAATGGGGACTTTTCATGTTGTTTATCTGGAAAAACAAGAATTTTGACGAGTTTTTCGATGGCATCGTCTATGCCTGTTTCATCGGACTTGGTTTCGCTTGTGTCGAAAACATATTGTATGTGTTTGACAATGAGTCATATAGCTTGGCAATCCACACTGGAGTCATGAGGGCATTGTTGTCTGTCCCTGGTCATTTCCTCTTCGCCGTGATAATGGGTTATTATCTCGGCTTGGCGAAATTTAAGAAAAATGACAGAAGTAAGTTCTTGATATTCAGTATTTTATTCCCGATTATCGCACACGGGCTTTTCGATTATCTGCTGATGCTTTCGAGTGCTTTCTCTGAAAATAACATTGAATGGCTGGGTGTTTTGCTTTATGTCCTGTTCATTTATCTTGACATCAAAATGTGGAAGATATGCCTCCGGCACATTGAGAAGTTACAGGAAAAAAGCCGTATTGAGCGCAACAATGATATTTTCCGGAAGATTTTCGGATAAGTTTTTAGGTCAGATTTGAAAAATATTAAATTAAAAATAAAAAAGATGAAAAGGGTATTTTTAACTGTCGCATTGATTATCGGTGCTTTGTGTGTCAAGGCCGATGAAGGTATGTGGTTGCCTTACAACCTCAGCAATCAGAGTTTGTACGAGATGCAGCAACTTGGCTGCCAGCTCACTGCCGAACAGATTTTCAACCTCAACCAACCGAGCGTGAAGGATGCTATCGTGCAGTTTGGCGGTGGTTGCACTGGTGAACTCATTTCTCCGGAGGGACTTCTGCTCACCAACCATCACTGCGGGCTGAGCTATGTCCAGCAACATGCCACTGTCGAACATGATTATCTCACCGACGGTTTCTGGGCGAAAAGCAAAGAAGAGGAATTGCCGAATCCAGGACTGACAGTGTCGTTTCTCACTTTCGTGGAAGATGTCACAGTTGCTGTCCTTGATGGAGTGACCGATGAAGCGACACGCCGCGACGTCATAGACAAAAACATTGAAAAGATTTGCAAAGAACGCAAAGGCGACCGCGATGTCGAAGTGGAAGTTGTGGCTTTCTACTCTGGAAATCAATACATTATGTTTGAATATGATGTCTATCGCGATGTGCGTCTCGTGTGCTGCCCGCCTTGGGGAATCGGCAAATACGGCGCTGACACCGACAACTGGACGTGGCCCCGCCACAAAGGTGATTTCAACATTTTCCGCGTTTACACCGGCAAGGACGGCAAACCGGCAAAATACAGCCCCGACAACATCCCGATGAAATCGAAGTGGTTCCTGCCTATTAATATTAAAGGTGTGAAACAAGGTGACTACGCGATGATTATGGGCTATCCTGGCGCAACCGACAGATATTCAACATCTTACACTGTGAAAAACATCATTGAGTCGGAAGGCCCTGCCACAATCGACTGCCGTACCACGAAACTCAACGAATACCGCAAGCACATGGATGCCGACCAGGAGGTGTTCATAAAATACGCTTCAAAACAGGCAAGCGTGTCGAATTACTGGAAATATTACATCGGTCAGGTGAAGCAGCTGAAACGTAACCATGTGTATGAGAGGCGTTTGGCTCAGGAAGAGGCTTTCAACGAATGGGTCGCCGCCGATGCTGCACGTCAGGCTGAATATGGTGATATGTGGGACGGAATCCAGCAGAAATGGGAGATCATGGATGACATCGAAAAGGCTTTCACGTATCTCTATGAAGCTGGCTGGAACGGCGGTGAGGCTGTGGCATTCTCACGCAGGTTTATGAAAATCAATAAGTTGATAAATGAAAAAGGTTCAAAGGAAGAAATTGCCAAATTGGCGGAAGGCCTCAGGGACCGCGCTGAAACGTTCTTCAAAGACTACGACATGCCTCTTGACCGCGATGTCACGGCGGCGTTGCTCAACCTTTACTACAAGGACATCACGAAGTACGTTCCGGAAATGATAGAGCAGCTCGGCGCGAAAAACGGCGGCGACTTCACAGCATGGGTTGAGTCGGCCTTTGAGAAATCGGTGTTCACCGACAAGGCCCGCCTTGAGAAATGGCTTGCAAAGCCTAAAAAACTCGACAAAGACCCCGTCTTCATGTTGGCGATGGAGTTCGTGAGAGAATACAATGATGTCGTCGTTCCGCTTTATATGGAGGCCGCCCTTGCCGGAAACGCCGGTGAACGCCAGTATATGAAAGGCCTGATGGAGATGCAGCCGGAACGTAATTTCTACCCGAACGCGAACTTCACGATGCGTCTGACCTACGGCACCGTCGAGCCATACAAAGGCGCGGATGCAGTCAACTATAACTATTACACAACCATGGACGGTGTCATGGCAAAATACGTCCCGGGCGATTGGGAGTTCGACATTCCGCAGGATGTCCGCGACCTTTACGCAGCCCGTGACTATGGCCGCTACGCCGATGAAAACGGCGATCTCGTCGTCAACTTCATAACTACCAACGACATAACCGGCGGTAACTCAGGCAGCCCTGTCATAAATGGCAAAGGCGAACTCATCGGCCTTGCCTTCGACGGCAACTGGGAGGCAATGAGCGGTGACATAATGTTCGAACAGAAAGTGCAACGCACAATATGCATGGACGCACGCTACCTGCTCTGGTGCCTCGAAAAAGTCGGCAAAGTGCAGAATATCATCGACGAATTAGTGATAATAGAATAAATGATCATGAAAAAAACTCTCTTGTTTGTCATCGTAGCTTTGCTGTCTTTTTCTACATTGCAGGCTGAGTCAGATAATGTTGAAAATGGCAATTCCAAGACAGAATTGTTGATAAAACGCGGATTGGATAATAATCCGAAGAAAAATAAGAAAAAGGTTCCGGAGACGGATTCTCTCGGAAATCCCATCAAGACAGGTTGGAACTTCGGCATACTGCCTGGCGTGTCGTACAGTTCTGACGTCGGTGCACTGTTTGGCGCGATAACCACAACATTTAACTATGGTGATGGCAAGATTTACCCTAATTACTACGACAGACTCTATGTCAAAGGCAGCTATACGACAAAGAGAATGGGAACCATCAGGGTGTATTACGATTCAGATTATGCCATCAAAGACCATAAACTGGCTGTTGATTTATCGTACATCGCCGATGCTCTCTACGATTTCTATGGTTTCAACGGTTCCCAAAGTATCTATAACCATAATTGGATAGACAACAAGTCAAGTGATTATGTGTCAAAGGTTTTCTACCGTCAGCAATCAAATCTGTTCCGCAGTTCGGTTGACATCTGCGGCAAGATTTCCGGTCACTGGGATTGGATGGGAGGCATTGGCGTCTTGAATTTCAAGGAAAGTCGTGTCAGGAATGGCTTGTTAAAAAACGTTCCTGACAGCGACAGTGTCCCGGAACTCTGGAAACTTTATAACGACTGGGGTATTATAAAACCTGAAGAATGCACCGGCGGATGGCATCCGTTCGTACATGCCGGCATCAGATTCGACAGCCGCCCGTGTCGTGTCAACGCACCAAAAGGCATTTATGCCGACTTGTTCCTGACATATTATTCCGCCTTCGGCAAGGAAGCCGGATATAATAATATGAAGATTAACTTCAACTTCCAACATTATGTGACGATTGTCCCTCAACACCTTATTTTCGCGTATCATATTGCAGGTCAGAACACTGTCATCGGAACGTCACCGTATTACCTCGACAGCTATCTCAATACCATTTATCTTGAACATGACAAATATTATGGCCTTGGCGGTGGTACCACGCTTCGCGGCGTGCTTCGCAACAGGATATGGGTGCCTGGTTTCGCGTACGCAAACATTGAATTACGTGGAATTTTCTGGAATTTCAAGATCGGAAGACAATACTTTTACATCGGGGCTAATGCTTTCATCGATGCCGGAATGGTGACACAGAAAAAGAATTTCGATGTTGATGGTGTCAAGGAGGCGTTTAACCGGCAGCAGGCTGATCCCACTTCATGGATTGCAAAAACTGGCAAGACATTGAACGATTTCTTTGATTTTGACGCAAACGGCTACAAACCTCACTTCAGTGGCGGCATCGGCTTGAAAGGTGCCATGAACCATAATTTCGTCGTGTCGGCGGAGTGGGGCATACCTTTTGACAAACAAGACAATCACACAATTTCAAACTTTTATCTTGAAGTTGGTTATCTGTTCTAATCGACAAAGGTTTTTTGCACATGAAAATAAGTGACATTTTACATAAGAAAAAGACGTTTTCGTTCGAGGTTTTCCCTCCGAACCCGCAAGGTGTCGATATTAACAATATCTTTGGAACTATTGATTCACTTCAACAGTATCATCCTGATTTCGTGAGTGTTACATTTAAATCGACAGGTGATTTCGCACAGAATACCATCAATTTGGCGAGTTACATCAAGAAGAACACTGCCGCCGAGCCGTTGGTGCATCTCACTTGTGGGGCCTTGGATGAAGATGATGTTGATAATATCGCTCAAGTTCTTAATAATGAAGGACTTGAAAACATCCTCGCTCTTCGTGGCGACCGTCCCGCTGATTTCGACGGTGACTATCTGAAACATTATAAGCACGCTTCCGAACTCATGGGGCATCTTAAGTCGAAGTACGATTTCTGCCTCGGCGGAGCGTGTTATCCGGAAGGCCACATCGAATGCTCAAGCCTTTATGAAGACCTCGTAAACATGAAAATCAAACAGGATATGGGCGCGGAATTCTTTGTAACTCAATTGTTTTACGATAATAACTACTATTACCGCCTCATGCGTGCCGCAAAGAAAGTCGGGATAACAGTGCCGATAATTCCAGGCATCATGCCGCTCACTTCGACCAAGATGTTCAACAAAATCATGAACATGGCCGGCGCGAGCATCCCGTTTGAGATGCGTGTGCTTTTCGACAAGTTTCAGAACGACAAAATGGCGATGTACGAAATCGGTATCGCTTACAGCGTGAACCAGATTCTCGAACTTCTCGCCAACGACGCCGACGGAATCCACATCTACACGATGAACAACGCCAAGGTCGCAGGTGACATTTATGAGCGAATCAAAAACGTGATTGAGAAAGAATTGAGATAAAAGAAGAAAGATAAGAGAGGAAAGAATAAACGTGAACTCGTGAAACTTGTGCCAAAAAACTTGTGCAACTTGTGTTAAAAAAATGAAATCCGAAATTCTGAAATATCTTGGCCTGAAGGATGCCAACTCCGTCGATGAATATACCAATTCATTGATTGATAAGGCATTGCTTGAGGTTGGGCAGCAATCGGGTTTCAAATACATATACGAGAAATTCAATGAGCCACTGCCTTTCATGAAAGACGTTTCAGGTTATCAGGATTATCTCGGCGGCTCACCATTCCTGCTTTGCGCGACGACGCTCGGAGTTCAGATTGACAGATACATACAACGTTTGCAGCTGAAAGACATGGCTTTCGCCACGGTCTTTGACGCTGCCGCTTCGGTTTTTTTAGAGACGAAAGCCGATGAATTTGAAAAGAATTTAGGATTTGGAAATCTCGGTTTCCGTTTCTGTCCGGGATATTCTGGGACATCATTCATTGACAATCAAGAGATTGCAAAAATATTAAATGCGGAAAAAATCGGAATTACCTTTCTTGAATCAGGACTGATGGTGCCATTGAAATCGATGGTTGGAATTATTAAAATTGGAAAAGACGTGAAAAAATCCTGCGATGGCTGTGCCGCTGAAGGCGACTGCAGCTTCAGGAAAAACGGAACATATTGTTATGCAAATGTTTGAAAAATTAGGTAAACAGATAATGATTTTCGACGGCGGCTTCGGCACCGAACTCGAAAAACGCGGCATCATGACGAAATGCCCGGAGATGCTCAACATCACAAATCCAGACGACATCGCCGATATTCATAGAAATTACATAGAAGCAGGCTGCGACTTCATCACGACAAACACTTTCGGCGCAAACCGCTGCAAGATGCCGGATGCAGACCGCAAGTCGGTGATAGAGAAAGCAATAGAAAACGCAAAACGTTACCGCACAACACAATATGTGATGATGGACATCGGACCGCTCGGCAAGATGCTCGCCCCTGTTGGTGAGCTTCCTTTCGATGACGCATACGAGGCGTTCAAGGAGATGGTCATAACAGCCCGCGATCACGTTGACGGCTTCATCCTTGAGACGTTTTCCGATCTGTATGAACTGAAATGCGCACTTCTCGCAGTCAAGGAAAACTCCGACAAACCGGTTTTCACCACCATGACATTCGATAACACCGGACATACTCTGACAGGAACGTCGCCGCGTATCATGGCTGAACTCATGTCAAACATGGGTGCCGATGCGGTTGGCGTGAATTGTTCGTTGGGTCCGAAAGACCTTAAACCCATTGTTGATGAATTGGTTAAGTATTGCGACAAACCGGTTATTGTACAGCCCAACCGCGGCATCCCGACGGTGCGTTGCGGGAAAGCGATGTATCAGCTTTCAGCCGAGGCGTTCGCTAAAGTGATGAACGAGTTTTATGAGCAGGGCGTCGCTGTCTTGGGCGGCTGCTGCGGAACAAACCCTGAGTTCATCAAGGCGATTGCTGTAAATAAAGACAAACCCGTCGTGAAACGCGAAGTCGTTAAAGAAACGATGATCTGTTCTGCAACTCAATCAGTTACATTTGATAAGGTGCGGATCTGCGGCGAGCGCATCAACCCGACGGGAAAGAAAAAACTCAAAGAAGCCATCATCAGCGGCGACTTCGATTATATCTTGAAGGAAGCCATCAAGCAAGAGGAAGCTCATGCCGACCTGCTTGATGTGAACCTCGGGGTCCCGAAAACAGATGACGTCGCCAATATGAAACGTGTGGTGATGAAACTCAATGAGATAACGAATCTTCCGCTTCAGATCGACTCGTCAAACGTGAAAGCCATCGAAGCCGGTTGCCGCTATTACAATGGTGTCTGCCTCATCAATTCCGTCAACGGAAACAAGAGCTGCATGGATGCTGTCTTCCCGATTGCACAACGCTATGGTGCTGTTGTCCTTGGACTTACAATGGACGACAACGGAATACCGCAGACAGCTGAAGAGCGTTTCGCCATCGCGGAGAGAATCGTAAAAAGTGCTGAAAAACATGGCATCGCGCGTCACCGCATGATGATTGACACTCTGACACTCACTTGCAGCGCACAGCAGCCGCTCGTGAAAGAGACGCTCCGTGCCCT